>CAYYFR010000044.1:0-32176 GCA_964470865.1 uncultured Burkholderiales bacterium
GCATGACGTCACGCTGACGGTCGCTGCAGTGCCCGAGCCAGAAACTTATGCGCTGATGTTTGCCGGTTTGGCGCTGGTGGGGTTTGCCGCGCGGCGCCGGAGGCTTGAGCAAACGCTGAACAAGTCCCTGGATTTCAGGCTATCGAACAGAAGCTCTTTTCAATTCAACCGGTTGCAAGAGCGGTTTTCGCAACCTACGGACTTATTCAGTGTTTCCCTGAACTCCGCCCCTCAGATCGGGTAGATCATCGAGTTCGGAATCAGCTCGCTGTCGAACACGCACACCTTCTCGCGAAACTTGAGCCGGCCGCCGTCTTCGACCACGATGTCGAGTGTGCGGCCGACGTTGAACACTTCCGTTATTTCGTTCTGTTTGGTGCGAAACACCGCGTAGTTGGCCTGGGTGTGAATGCCTTCGCCCGTGACCTCGCGCACGAACAGGCCGCTGACGATATGGCGCTGGTAGTAGGGCTGGTGGTAGAGCGTGTTTTGAATGCTGTACACACGGTCTTTCAGCATGCCGCGGCTTTCGGCGGCCATGGTCGAAAGCGGCAAGCCGCGGTCGAAATTCTCGCGCGGCACCACGCGGTACCAGCACTTTTCGGTGAAAAAATCCGGCCACTCGTCGAAGCGCGCCTGATCCAGGCAGGCGCTGTAGCGCGCATACAAATCGTCGAGAGCTGCGCGCTGTTCGAGGCTGATCATAGGCCCATCACCTTGCGGTAATAGGCGTACATGCCGCGGATCAGGGTTTCGGTGACCATGTGGTCGGTGTTGCCGGTCCCGGTGCCGCCCAGTTCGGTGATGGTCTGATAGTCAGGATGCTGTTTGAAGCCCACCTGCGAGAGTTCGACCACCTCGCCATCGTCGGCCGACACCAGCCCGGCGGGCCCGAACAGGTTGGCCTGGCGCAGGCGCCGCCGCGTCATCTCGGGCGTGTCGTCGGCGAAGCCGAAATGGGTCCAGACGAAATCGAAAGCGCCCACGCCGTGCGGCACGATCTGGCGGGTCGAAATCGAATTGACATTGTGCTGGATGATCAGTGAGGGAAAGATGGTCTGCATGCACGCGGTGGGCACCGCCTCGATGTCGAGATTTCCGCCTTTCCACCAGGCCTCCGGCACGACGTCGAGAATGCGCTCGTCTTCGAGCTTCATGTTCTCCTTGAAGCTGGCCACACCCTGGGTCACCGTGCTCTTGCCGCCATCGTTCTTGAAGCCGATCATCGCCGCATGGCGGCCGTGGCTGTCGGTGCGCATATACGATTGCTGGTCGGCGCGCCACAACCCGAAGGTGACAAACCAGGTGTGCAACAGGCCCGGGTGATAGGGGTCCTTGATGTTCTCCTGCATCAGCTTCCAGTTGCCTGGCACGCGCTGCCGTGAATAGCCCAGGATGGTGAGTTCGCGGCCGTCGAAGGCGCGCTCGAACCAGGGTTTGATTGCGCCGAGATAACTGTCGAAATCCTCGACTGAATGGTCGAAAGAGGCGAACACCACGCCGTTTTTCTCCGCCACCTTGAGTTTGGTCAGGCCATGGTCTTCGAGCTTGAAATCGGCCGGCATGCCGCCGTTGACACGGCCATCCTGGCGCACGCCGCGGCGAAACGGCAGGCCGATCAGATTGCCCTTCAGGTCGTAGTTCCACTGGTGGTAGGGGCAGATGAAGTCGCGGCGGTTGCCGAAGTTCTGCTCGCAAAAGGCCACGCCGCGGTGTGCGCAGTGGTTCTCGATCACGTTGATGGCGCCATCGGCATCGCGCACCATGATCACCTGGCGTTCACCGATGAAGGTGCGCTTGAAATCGCCGTGCCTGGGGATTTCGGCGGCCAGGCCCACATAGCACCAGTGGCCCTTGTAGAACAGGCGTTCCAGCTCTTCGCGGTAGAGCGCCTCATCGGTGTAGATGCGATAGGGCACGCGTGAATCGCGCGCGGTATGCCAGGTGACCGGGAGGTTGCCGTTGAAGGCGGAATCGGGGGCGTTCATCGCTTGTCTCCTGCGCCTGGTCGCGTCGATCAATCTGCAAATCGCGCGCCCATGCGCGGCGTTCCAGGCCCGCAGGGTAACGCCTGCGAGCTTGTTGCTGCAATCACTGGGGTGAATATCAGGTATTTTCCGCATGTTCCCAACCTCAAATCGCTGCCATGGACCTAGCCCGCTTCGACCTCAACCTGCTGCGCGTGTTCGAGGCCCTGCATGTGCACCGCAACGCCTCGCTGGCGGCTGAAGCCCTCGGGGTGACGCAGCCGGCGGTCTCCAACGCCCTGCGTCGCCTGCGCCAGGAAACAGGCGACGAGCTTTTCACCCGCACGCCGCATGGCATGGCACCCACGCCGCGCGCGGAGCGCCTCGCCGGCAGCATCACGCAGGCGCTGGCCACGCTGCGCGAGGGCCTGGCACCGCAGGCGGGCTTTGACGCGCTGCAGGCCAGGCGCAAGTTCACGCTGCTGATGTCCGACATCGGCGAGATCGTGTTCCTGCCCGGACTGCTGCGCTTTCTTGAGCAAGCCGCGCCCGGCGTCACGCTTCAGACCGTGGCCCTGCCGGCACGCGAGGCGCGCCTGGCCATGGAGTCCGGCGCGGTGGACCTGGCGGTGGGTTTCCTGCCTGATCTGAAGACCGGCTTCTACCAGCAACGCATGTTTTCGCAAACCTACCTGTGCATGGTGCGCAACGACCATCCGCAGATCGGCACCAGCATCAGCTTGAAGGCCTTTCGCGAGGCCCGCCATGCGGTGGTGGCCGCGCAAGGCACCGGCCACGGCATCGTCGAGGCGATCTTCGAGCGCGCCGGCATCGAACCCGACGTGCGGGTACGCCTGCCGCACTTCCTGTCGGTGCCGATGGTGATCGCCCAGACCGACCTGGTGGTCACCGTGCCGCAGCGCCTGGGCGAGGCATTCGCGAAGATCCTGCCGCTGCGCCTCATGCCGCACCCGCTGAAGATCCCGCCCTTCCAGGTGAACCAGTACTGGCACCGGCGCTTTCACCAGGACCCGGCGAATCAGTGGCTGCGCGGCAACTTTGCGCGCTTGTTCAAGCAGTAGCCTGGCGGACAGCGGACCCCTCGCCGCTTGACAACCGACGCGACAAGCACCATCTGTCGGCAGTCGGGAAGTGCAATCCTGCGAAGGCTTCCAGCATGACGACCGGTTCGACTTCGGCGATCGATTTTCAATGGACGAAGGCACCGCCAGCGCCGAGGTATCGGGTATCAAGTCGACCGAGGAAAACTGAGCGCTCACGCGCTGCGTTCACCCGCCGGGCGGGCGCCGCTGCGCGTCACGGCGGCAATCGGTATGCTGTGGTCTCCTGCCGCATGCGATGGATACCAGACGATGTCGACCGCCAGCCCAACTCCTGATTCTTCCGCGCCTCTTCGCGGCATCGAAGCGCCGCTCAAGACGCTTGCCAATTGCCACGAGCGCGGTGCGCGCCAGTGCACGGCCCTGCGCGGCTTGGTGCCGCATCTTGCCACCAGGGGTGCGGATGAGGATGCGCGTGAAACCGCCGCCGGCGTGCTGCGGTATTTCGACAAGGCCGCCCAGGACCACTATGCCGATGAGGAGGTCGACCTGTTTCCGGCCCTGCTGGAGGCCACGGCAGCCGCGGATGCGCAGTGCCTGCGTGCCACGATCGAAGGGCTGATCGCCGAGCATCGCACCCTGGAGGGCGCCTGGGCGCGTGTGCGCGATGAACTGGCCGGTGTTGCCGCCGGCGCTTCGGTGCAGCTTTCGGCGGCAGGGGTCGAGGTGCTGGCCAGCCACTACGAAGAGCACATGACGCGCGAGGACGAGGAACTCATGCCGCTGGCGGCGCGCCTGTTGGGTGAGCCGGAACTGGCGCGCATCGGCCTTGCCATGGGTGCGCGGCGCGGCGTCGATGGACCCAGGCGCCCGCGCGCTTGAACGCAGTCGAGCGCGGCGCTTGCGCCCGCCTGCGCGGATGGCAATTTTTCAGATCAAGGTCAAACCCAATGCGCGGGAGTCAACGCTTGCGCAGCTGGCGGATGGCAACTGGCAGGCCGGAATCAGGTCAGCGCCGATCGCAGGCCGCGCCAATGAGGAGCTGGTCGCGCTGGTGGCGCGGCATTTTGCGCAGCCCAAGTCCCGGGTGACAATCAAGAGCGGTGCCACCGGGCGCATCAAACTGGTTCTTATCGACGACACCTGATCACGCTGCCGTAACCCGGCAGGCGCGTGGGTCCGTGTTCCTGGGGGCGAACCGGGCTGGAGCCGGTTGCGCGCGGCAGTGTCAGCGAAACACTGAAGAAAACGCTGCACAAGCCCCTGGAATGCAGGCTATCGAACGGAAGATCCGTTCGTTTCAAAGGATTGCAAAAGCGGCTCTCTCAACCTGCGGGCGTAGCTACATCGACCATACGCCCAGTGAAGCGGTGAAGCTGCCAGCGGCCGCAAGTTTCCCCAGTCCGAGAGGCCGCTTGGGCGCTTGGGCGCTTGATCAGGCGGTGCGCGCGGGCGCGGCACCGGGGCGCACCCGATGCGTGACCATCTTCGAATGCAGTGATGTGATCATGCTGCTGGCTGTCTTGACGCACAGGCAGGGCAACACCGCATGCACCAGTGCGGCGAGCGCCGCGACTTGCAGGCGCCAGGCGAAGCCCCATGCGCTCAGGGCATGCTCGCCCCAGGTCTCGCCGACCGTGGCGGGGTGTTCGGTGAATATGCGGGAGAATGATTTCATGGCGCCAATGTAGCGCATCAAGTGCGCAAGTGGTTTGCGTTTTGAAGGTGCATAATTGCCGTTGGCGCAATGAAATTCCAATATTTAATGAAAATCGACAAGATTGACCGAAAAATACTCATGATCCTGCAAGCGGATGCTGCAACGCCGTTGGAGGCGATTGCCCGTCAGGTCAACCTGACCCCCACGCCGTGTTGGCGCCGCATCCAGAAACTGGAACAGGCCGGGGTGATTCTGCGCCGCGTTGCGCTGTGCAGTGCCGACAAGCTCGGGGTCGGTGTGACGGTGTTTGTCGCGCTCAAGACGGCGCAGCACAATGCGTCCTGGTTCGACAAGTTTGCGCGCGGCGTGCGCGACATTCCGGAGATCATGGAGTTCTACCGCATGAGCGGCGATGTGGATTACCTGCTCAAGGTGGTGGTGCCGGATATCGCCGGCTATGACGCGGTCTACAAGAAGCTGATCCTCGCAGCCGAATTGTCCGACGTGAGTTCGAGCTTCGCGATGGAGCGCATCAAGTACACCACGGTATTGCCGGTGGATTACGCGGCTTGAGCGCGGTGGCGATTCGTTAGCGCAGAGTCTGCGGCAGCGGGCCCGCGCGAAACTCTTCTTGCGTCATGGCGTAAACCGCGAAGCTTGCGAGCCAGTGCTCGGCGAGGAAATCTCCGCTACTGACATGCGCCAGGCCGGCTTGCAGGTGGGTGCGTGCGGCGGCATGCAAGGTCGCGCGTCGAGGTTCGCCTGGCGGCAGGTGAGCGGCGATCGCCTTCAAGCACCAGGCGCGCGAAAGATTGAGCCCGTCCAGGTGCACGCCCTGGGCGTCGGCACGGTCGCTGACACGCACCGGTTCGAGCAGACGGGCGGCGACCCCACCGATGAATCCGGGCAGAAAGCGTCCGAGCCAGCGCGCGAATCCGGCCGGGTCATGGAAGCGCGTGAGCAGATCGGCCTCGATCAGGCAGGGCGAAAGGAAATCGTTGCCGCCCGGCTCGTAGTTCGCCGGCCCGTCGCGGTCGGCGTCGTACAGGCGCAAGGCGGCGCTACGTATCGCGTCAGCCAGGGCATGGTTGCCACTGGCGCGCGCAAAGTCCCAGGCAAAGCCGAGAGCGAAGGCGGTATTGCCGTGCGTGCCCGCGCGGATCGGGTAGGTCTGGCGCACCAGGTGATCGATCAGCCGCGCGGCGAACACGTCGGCGATCGGCTGCAGGCGCGTGTGCCACGCTTTGGCACCATCGATCTCGCGCAGCGCCGCAATTTCGCTCGCCAGCTTGAAAAACCAGGCCCAGCCGTAGGGGCGTTCGAACGCAGTGCGATTGGGCTCATGCAGGTAGTCAAGCTCGGCGGCCAGTGCGTCGGCGCTGAAATGCATGTCGAACACGGCGCGAATTGCCGCCGCCTGCGGCAGGGCCGGCACCGCGCGCAGCAGGCGCGCCAGCATCCAGTGGCTGTGTACCGCCGAGTGCCAGTCGTAGCAGCCGTAGAACGCCGGATGCAGCTCGCGCGGGGTGCGCACATCGGCTGCCGCATTGAGCACGTGCTCGGGCTTGTGCGGGTATTCGCGCGTGACTCCGGCCAGCGCCATTTGCGCCAGGCGTGAAGCCAGCGTCACGTCGACTGGCACGGTTTCAATCGGCCTTGATACCCTGCGCCTTGATGACGGCACCAAAGCGCTCACGGTCGGCCTGTTGGCGCAGGCCGAATTCCGCCGGCGACATCGGCGCGGGTTCGCCCCCCAGCGCGGTGATGCGGTCGCGCACCGCGGGCGTGCCGAGAATGCGGTTGATCTCGCGGTTCAGGCGCGTGATGGTATCGGGCGCGACCCCGGCCGGCGCGTAGAAGCCAAACCAGCTGTCGGCGTCGAAGCCGGCGATGCCCGCTTCGGCCAAGGTCGGTGCATCGGGGAACAAGGGTGATCGTTTCGGGCTGCCCACCGCCAAGAGGCGCAGCTTGCCCGAGCGCACATGTTGCAGGCCGATGCCGGGGTCGAACATGAAATCGAGCTGCCCGCCCAGTAGGTCGGTGAGCGCAGGCGCACCGCCGCGGTAGGGTATGTGAACCATGAAGGTGCGCGAGGCGCCCTTGAACATTTCGGCGGCGATGTGCGGCGAACTGCCGTTGCCCGGAGAGCCGAACGAGAGCTTGCCCGGATTGGCGCGCGCATAGGCGACGAACTCGGCCACGGTCTTCACCGGTATTTCCGGCCGCACCACCAGGAAGACCAGCACCCGCGCGGCGGCGGCCACCGGCACGATGTCCTTGTTGGGATCGAACGGCATGTTTGGATACAGATGCGGGTTGATCGACACCGTACCGCCGGAGGACATCAGCAGGGTATAGCCATCGGCGCTGGATTTCGCCACCGCGTCGGCGCCGATGTTGCCGTTGGCGCCGGGCCGGTTCTCGATCACCACCTGCTGGGCCAAGGCCTCACCCAACGGGGCGGCGATGGCGCGCGCGATCACGTCGGCGGCGCCGCCGGGCGGGAAATTGACCAGCACACGAACCGGCTTGGCCGCGGGCCAGGCCTGCGCAAAGCTGTCTGCGGCGGCACCGACCATGCCCACGCAAATTACGGCGGCGACCAGGCCGCTGTGAAAGAATTTGGCTTGCATGCAATGTCTCCCTTGAGTGATCTTGTTGGTTCAACGAACGGTGCGCGGGTGAAACTTCAGCGGCACGGCCTTGACTTCGCGCGGCGCCACGCCATAGCTTGCAAGGGTTGCATCGAGCGGGCCGGCCTCGGCTGCCGCCAGCGCCGATTCGCGCGCGCGACGGATCGCGATGGCCCTTTCGCCCAAGTCGGCGATACGCGGTGCCTCGACGATCGTCTCGAGAATGCGGGTGAAATTTTCGCGGCCCCGCGCATGGGTCTCCGCATAGCCCTTGATCAGGCGCCCGCACAAGGCGATTTCGGTGGCCAGGCCAAGGCTGCCGGCTTGCGCGATGGCGGCCAGCCAGCGCCCGATCAGGGCGTTCTCGGCGGCAAAGCGCGATGACTTGCGGCGCCAGTGCCTGAGCGCCGCCAGCATGCGCAACTGCAGGTAGCCGGTGATGGAAGTGCTCTGCACATGAATGCCGTTTTCGAAGATGGCATTGCGCCCGCGCTGCCTGGCGAAAGCGCGGATGCGTCGCGCCAGGCCCGAGGGCAACTGATCGGCGAGTTCGTCGTAGCCGGGTTTGAAAAATTCGACCACCTTGATGGGTTCGGTCTGGCCGATCGCGGCCTCGGCGCGAATGCCGTCGAAGCGCTCCAGGCGCGACTTGAGGTCGGCTACCCGCGCCACGTCCTCGTAGCACATCCACAGGGCGAGAAAGCGTGCACTTTCGCGCGTGAGCATGAATTGCGGGCCGCCACCCAGCGTACGCTCGGCCGCGTACACCGGCTTGAGACGATCGAGATAGGTGGCGGCATAGGCCACGTCGAGGTAGTCGATGCAGCGTTCTCCTCCAAGGGTGATCAAGTCGGCTGCGCCTTGCGGAAACTCGGCCGCGATGCGTGCGGCCAGTGCGGCGTGGTCCGGATTGCGCCGAGCCGTTGCGGTAGCGGGTGCGGCGTGGTTCGGCGGCGCCGTTCCACTGGCGTGGGCGTAGCCCGCGGCGAAGCCCGTGAGGCTGGCGTCCGCACCGCGCCCACCGGCGCGAATCGCGGCTTCGGCCGCGGCGCGCGGCAGCGGCAGCGTGGCCGAACCGATCAGGGCGCCGAACATCACCGCCGAGATCACCGTACCGGCGCCGGCTGTCGCAGTTTCCATGTCGAACAGGATCGCGCTCTTGGCAGCGCCGCGGGCGGCGGCGATCGCCTTGTCCGAGTCGAAGCGGCCGTCACCCATCTGCATCTTCTCGGTGGTCAGGTAGACCCGGTGGGTGGAGGCGATCAACGTGGTTCGCTTCGACACCAGGCCGGTCTGGATCGCCCGTGCCGTTTCCACCAGTTCGGAATACAGCAGTACATCGACCTGTCCGGCGGCGGGCGCTAGGCACATCACCGGTTCGCGCCCGCCCAACTCGGCGCGCTTGACCGGAAACAGTTCGATGTAATAGGTGGTGGCCCCGGTGCGTTGCGCCACGCCGGGGATCGAGGTGGCCTGTACCGGATAGCCGGCTGCATGGGCGGTCTCGACAATCCAGTCGGCCAGCACACCGCCGCCTTCGCCACCGAGGGCGCCGATGACCAGCGTCAGGTTGCGTTCGGCATTCATGCCGTGCTCCCGGCAGAGGGCATTGATGCGCTCTTGGCCCTGGGGGCCAGGAGCCCGATGACAAAGCGGCGCACGCCGCGCACCAGGCGGTCCCAGGCGTTGGCGTTGATCACGATCTCGGTGCGGTAAAAGCTCGGGCACAGTGTTGCCGCATGCGCCACCTCGCCGCACAACCCGCAGCCGACGCAGTGGTTGTTCACATGCGCCACCGGATCGACCTTAAGCGGGTCGGACGGGTCCTTGATGGTCAGTGAGGGGCAGCCGGACAGGCGGATGCACGAATGGTCACCGGTACATACGTTCTCGTCGATGCCGTAGCGCACCCGCACCACCCGCTCGCCGCGCTTGACGCGGGCGGCGTTGATCGGGCGGATGCGGCGCTGGCGTTCGAGCTGGCATTCGCCTTCGGCGATGATCACCTTCAAGCCCTTCTGCTCGGTGGTCAGCGCCTCCTTGAGGCGTTTCATCATGTCGCCGACATCGTAGTTGTGCACCGTGCGCATCCACTTCACGCCGGCGCCGGCCAGGGTGGTTTCGATGGTCAGCTGGTTGCCGGTGGCGCTGCCGGCGCCGGCCATGCGCTTGAGTTCGTCTTCGGGCGAGGAGATCAGTTCCTGGGTGCCGGTGGCCGAGGTATAGCCATTCTTCATGATGATCAGGAGGCCATCGCCCTTGTTTAACAGGTTCGACGACACCCCCGACAAGAGGCCGTTGTGCCAGAAGCCGCCATCGCCCATGATCGCCACCGAACGACGTTGCTGGAACGGCGTGACCCCGGCGATCGATGCCAGGCTCATGCCGTAGCCCAATATCGAGTTGCCCTGTGAAAAGGGCTCGAAGGTGCCGAAGGCGTGGCAGCCGATATCGGCGCCCACATGCAGGCGACCGATGTCCTGCTGCACCAGTTTCATCGCCGCGAACACCGGGCGCTCGGGGCAGCCGACACAAAACGTTGGCGGGCGCGGCGGCACCGCACTGCCCAGCAATGCGACGCCGGTGTCGCGAGCGGCCTGCGCTGCGAGCAGCGCGCCGCGATCGGCGCCGTCGATGAATTTTGCTACCCCGGACAGAATCGCCTCGGTGGTGTATTCGCCGGCCGCCTGCAACAGGTCCTTGCCGTGCAGCCTGGTTTGCAGGTCGGCGCGGCGCAGCAGGGTGGCAACTTCCTGCTCGATATATTCAGGCTGGCCTTCCTCGACGATCAGCACGCCGCGCTTGCCGGCGCAAAACCCGGCAATCTGTTCAGGCACCAGCGGATACACCACGTTCAGGCACAGGATCGGCACGTCGCATGCGCCAAAGGCGTCGGCCACGCCTGCCAGCTGCAGGGCGCGCATCAGGTTGTTGTAGAGACCGCCCTGGACGATGATGCCGAGATCGTCGCGCTTGCCCTCGAACAGCTCGTTGATTTCATGTTCGAGAATGAAGCGCCGTGCCGCCGGCATGCGCACCTCGCCTTTCAACTTCTCGTGCTTGAAGGTCACCGGCGGGTGCGCCAGGCGCTCGTAGAGGAAGGCGGCCGGTTCCGCCGCCTTGCTGCGGGTCGACACCTGTGGCGCACGATTGGCCTTGGCCACAAACTCGCCCTGCACATGGCAGGCGCGTATCCGCAGCTCCATCAGCACCGGCGTGTTCGAAGCTTCAGACAGCGCGAAAGCCTGTTCGACCGCGCGCACGATGCTTTTCAGGTTGGGGCGCGGATCGGTGAGCCAGACAGAGGATTTCATCGCATAGGCATGGGTGCGCTCCTGGATCACCGAAGCGCCCTCGCCATAATCCTCGCCCACCACGATCAGTGCGCCGCCCATCACGCCGGCGGACGCCAGGTTCGACAGGGCATCGGCTGCCACGTTGGTGCCGACGATCGATTTCCAGGTCACCGCGCCGCGCGCCGGATAGTTGATCGAGGCCGCCAGCATGGCGCAGGCGGCGGCCTCGTTGGTGCATGACTCGACATGCACGCCCAGGGTCTCAAGGTAGTCGCGCGCCTGCACCATCACATCGAGCAGATGCGACACCGGCGCGCCCTGATAGCCGCCGACGTAGGAGACGCCGGATTGCAGCAGGGCCTTGGTCACGGCGAGAATGCCCTCGCCACGAAACACCTGACCTTCACCCAGCTTGAGCAGCTCGATCTCGGTGGCGAATGAACGTTCCATGCAGGGGCTTCTCCGGTTGAATCGCGCGCCGCGCAAGGCCACAACGCGGGCAGCAGTTTGGGGTTCACAGCGCAGGTTATGTAAGGGCCCATCATTTGTCAAATTGATGGACTGTATGTTGTACATTTCTACTGTGAATGCGAAAGACATCGATCTCAACCTGCTGCGCGTATTCGATGCCATTGCGGTCTGGCAAAGCGTGACCCTGGCCGGCGAGACGCTGGGCCTGACCCAGCCGGCCATGAGCAATGCGCTGGCGCGCCTGCGCCGGGTGTTCGGCGACGAACTGTTTGTGCGCACCCCGGCCGGCATGCGCCCCACGCCGCGTGCCGCGCAGGTCGCCGGCAGCGTGCGGGCCGCCCTTGCGCTGCTCGACACGTCGCTGGGTGCGGCGCCGGGTTTTGATCCGGCCAGCGCCGAGCGGGTGTTTCGCCTGTCCACCTCCGACCTGGGCGAGACCATGTTCCTGCCACCCCTGATCGCGGCGCTGCGCGTGCGGGCGCCGCGGGTGCGCATCGAAACCCGGCCGGTGCCCCTGGCACAGATCGCCGCAGCGCTGGAAGCCGGCGCGATCGATCTGGCCATGGGCTCGCTGGCAGGCGGCAAGCGCGGCGTCTGCGGTCAGGTGCTGTTTCGCGAGCCGTACCTGTGCGTCATGCGCGCCGGGCATGAGCGTGCCGCGCGGCCGCTTGCCAGGCGTGACTTGGGCGGGCTGGAGTTTGTGATCGTGGCCCCGGCGGAAACCGCGCATCGCAATGTGGATGTGGCGCTGCAACGCCTTGGCCTGGCTTCGCGCGTGATGGTGCGCATGCCGCATTTCATGGCGATACCGGGCATTCTGGAAAAGAGCGATCTGGTGGCGATCGTGCCGGCCATGCTGGCCGAACTGTTTTGCCGCGACGCCCGGTTGGTCAAGCAGGCGTTTCCGGCTGCCTTGGCTGCGCTTCAGATCCGGATTTTCTGGCATCAGCGCTTTGCCCGGGATGCCGCCAACCGCTGGCTGCGCGAGTTGGTGATCGACTTGCACGGCAAGGCCAATTGAAAAAACCGGCGCTAAGCGCGGAACCCTCTGCTACGATTGTGTTCCAAAGCTCTGCCATTTCGCCGCGCGCCACTCGCGCGGATCGTCAATAGAGGAAGGAGAACTCCATGTCATTGAGCCGTCGCCGCTTTGTAGCTTCCGCCGCCATGCTCGGCGTACCGGCCAGCGCGATTCGCGCGCAAACCGCCCTCACCCCGACGCCGGGTGTGAGCGAGGGACCGTTCTATCCGCAGGCGTTTACCCCCGAGCCGCAGATCAAGCTGGTGCACGGTCCATTGCTGGGTGACGCCAGCGCGCTTGCCCTGAGCGGTCGGGTACTCGATCGATTCGGCAAGCCGGTCGAAGCCGCGCGGGTGGAGATCTGGCAATGCGATGCGCTGGGGCACTACACACATCCGCGCGAGAGCCGCGCTGGCGGACGCGATCCGAATTTCGCAGGATTCGGCTGGACCCGCACCGATGCAAGCGGCGGCTATACGTTCGAAACCATCCGGCCGACACCATACCCAGGGCGTACGCCGCATATCCATTTCGCGGTCAGGGCGCCGCAGGTCAGTCGCCTGGTAACGCAGATGTTTGTCGAGGGTGTGGCGCAAAACCAGAAGGATTTTCTGTATGCCTCGATGACGCAGGCGCAGCGCCAATTGGTCACCGCGCGGCTGGAAGCCGCGCGGCAGGGGCAGCGTGCGCAGTTCGATATCGTGCTCGGTTGAGCGGCGCATGCGCAACAGCCGAGCCGCGCATTGTTGGCGTGCCTATTTCCAGTCTGTCAGCTTGCTTACGACCTTAAGGCCTTCAACAGCGGCGAAATGCGCGTCGTAAGTGAAAAGCGCCGCATGTTGTTCAAGCGCACATGCCGCGACCCACAAGTCGTTGGTCGGGATTGGCGAGCCACGGCGTCGCAGCGAGTCGAATACACGCGCATAGATGCGGCTGGTCGCGTCAACCGCACCGGCGATCGCGACATAGGGTGAGGCCAGAAACTCGGTGAGTTCGGCCTCGTTGATGGCCGATCGTGAACCCTTTGAGAAGCCGGCACGCAGTTCGCCGAGTACAACGCAGGGCATCCATACCTGATCGGCTGCCTCGATCAGGGCGACTGCCGCCTCGCGGCCGCGCATGAAATCACTGTAGGCATTGGTGTCCAGGCAAAGCCCTTTCATTTCCAGAGTTCCGGCAGAACTATCGCAAACGGCTTCACTGCAACCTTAAAATCGCGCGCCTGCCTGGCGGTCCAGCGCCCAGCCAGTTTGCGCAAGTCATTGCGTCGCCCTGTTTCGGCAGCGGTCCCGTCGGGGGCGCCGGACATCGATTGGGTGAGCAACTGCTGCATATACTTGTTGAGACTCAGGCCACGCTTGCGCGCCTCGACTTTGAGGCGCGCGGCAAGTCCGTCGTCGAGACTGCGAATGATCAAGTCGGCCATGCCTGAAACACCACGAGAGGTTTGATGATTCAAAGTGATAGCATGATAACAAAGTGCTGCCGCGCGCGACAACATCTAGCCTGTTGATCGCAGGCGACGTGTCCTGATGCGCGGCGCGGCGCCCGGTTCCGATTGCAGCCCTGGACTTGACCATGAAACCCAAAATTGCCATTGTCGGTGCCGGCCTGATCGGCCGCGCCTGGGCCATCGTGTTCGCCCGCGCCGGCCACCCGGTTGCCATCACCGATGTCGACGCTGCGGCGCTGGCGCGGGCTCAGGCGCTGATGGGCGAGCGCCTGGCGGACTTGCAGGAGTTCGGCCTGATCGACGCAAGCCCGGCGCAAGTGCTGGCGCGCATCACCTGTACCGCTTCGCTTGGCGACACCCTCATGGGCGCGGCGCTGGCGCAGGAGAACGTGCGCGAGACGCTTGCGGCCAAACAGGAAATCTTCGCGCAACTCGATGCGCTGGCGCCCGCCGACTGCGTGATCGCCAGCTCGACCTCGTGGATACCGGCTTCGCAGTACACCGCAACCCTGGCCGGCCGCGCGCGTTGCCTGGTGGCGCATCCGACCAATCCGCCTTACCTGATCCCGCTGGTCGAGTTGTGCCCCGCCCCCTGGACTGCGCCCGCAAGCGTGGCGCGGGCGCGTGAGCTCTATGCCGGGGCCGGCCAGCAACCGGTCACATTGACGCGCGAGATTCACGGTTTCCTGCTCAACCGGGTGCAGGGCGCGGTATTGAACGAATGCTTCAATTTGTATAGCCAGGGCCTGGCCTCGGCGGAGGATATCGATCGTGTGCTCAAGGACGGCCTGGCGCTGCGCTGGAGCTTCATGGGGCCGTTTGAAACCATCGACCTGAACGCGCCCGGCGGGGTGGCCGATTACGCGGCGCGCTATGGCCACACCTATCGCGATGTGGCCGCGGTGCATGCGCCGTTTGCCTGGGATGCCGCGACGCTGGCGCGTATCGAGGCGGAGCGCCGTGCGGTGTTGCCACTAGACCGGCTCGAAGCGCGTTCAGCCTGGCGCGACCGGCGCCTGATGGCGCTGCTGGCCCACCAGCGCGTTGCACCGGCTTCATAGTGGCGGGGCGCTCGACCATCAGGGTATTCCCGGCCAAGTTTCTTGTCGTTCGGGCCTTGAAACATGTACGATGCGCACCCAAATCCTGTCGCGCGCGTTTTTGGGTGGGCTCTTGGGTCCGGCAGGAAATAAAATCGTGACGTTGCGGTGCGGCTGAACGCCATCACCACATTCGCCACATTCGCCACATTCGCCACATTCGCCGCTGCGCCGGCTATCGAGACCTACTCTGTTGGCAAATCAATGATAAGAATCGAGAATCTCAGCAAGACCTTTGGCCGCAATACGGTGGTCGACAACCTGTCGTTCACGGTCGAGCGTGGCGAGGTGCTGGGGCTTCTGGGGCCCAACGGCGCCGGCAAATCCACCACCATGCGCATGATCACCGGGTTCCTCCCGCCCTCGGCAGGCCGGGTCAGCGTGGGCGGCCATTACGTGGTCGGCGAGCCGCTTGCCGCCAAGCGGTTGATCGGTTACTTGCCGGAAAGCGCCGCCTGCTATGGCGACATGAGCGTGCACGGCTTCCTGATGTTTGCCGCCGAACTGCGCGGCATCTCCGGTGCTGCGCGCAAGCGCGCGTTGGCCCGTGTGGTCGACCTGTGCTTCCTCGAAAACGTGCTCTACCAGTCGATCGATACCCTGTCCAAGGGCTACCGGCATCGCACCTGCCTGGCCCAGGCGCTGATTCATGACCCGGATGTACTGGTGCTCGATGAGCCGACCGACGGCCTCGACCCGAACCAGAAGCACCAGGTGCGCAACCTGATCCGCGAAATCGGCAAGACCAAGGCAGTGCTGTTCTCGACCCACATCCTTGAAGAAGTCGATGCGGCATGCAGCCGTGCCATCATTATCGATCGCGGCCGGGTTGTCGCCAACGGTACGCCGGGCGAGCTCAAGGCGATGTCGGAGGTGGCCGGTGCCGTGACCCTCGCGGTCGACGGCGTCGAGGTGACGATATTGGGTGAGCGACTCGCCGCACTTCCCGAGGCGCTGCGCTGCGAACCGGTGGCAGCGAGTGCAGGATCCGGCATGCGGGTGTTCCCGCGTGACCGCAGTGCCACCAGTCTGACGCGCGCGGTGATGGAACTGGCCGAGCGCGAACATTGGCACGTGTTGCAACTGCGCACCGAAGAAGGTCATCTCGATGAGGTGTTCCGCAAACTCACTCTGCCCGATACGGTAAAAAAATGAGCAATCGTTCCCTGGCGTCCGTGCTGGCCATCACCAAGCGCGAGACCGTTTCCTATTTCAGCTCACCGGTGGCCTATGTGTTTCTGGTGATTTTCCTGCTGCTGACCGGATTTTTCACCTTCACCGTCGGCAATTTCTTCGAACGCGGTGAAGCCAGTCTGGCGGCGTTTTTCGCCTGGCATCCCTGGCTTTATCTGGTGCTGGTGCCGGCGATCGGCATGCGCCTGTGGTCCGAGGAGCGGCGTTCCGGCACGATCGAATTCCTGCTGACGATGCCGATCAATCCATGGGAGGCGATCGTCGGCAAGTTTCTTTCTTCCTGGCTGTTCCTGGCCATCGGCCTGGCGCTCACCTTTCCGGTGGTGCTCACTGTCAACTGGCTGGGCGACCCGGACAACGGCCAGATCGTCGCCGGCTATCTCGGCAGCTTTTTCTTGGCGGGCGCCTATCTCGCCATCGCCGGCATGACATCCGCGCTCACCCGCAATCAGGTGGTGGCCTTCATTCTCGCGGTGGTGCTTTGCCTGTTCCTGATTCTGGCGGGCTTCAATCCGGTGACCGATCTCCTGACCCGCTGGGCCAGCCCGGCGGTGATCGAGACCGTCGCCGCGTTTTCGGTGATGACCCATTTCGACGGCTTCCAGAAGGGCGTGATCGATTCCCGCGACCTGCTGTTCTTTCTTTCAGTGACCGGGTTCGCCCTGTTTGCCACCGCCCTCATCATTCGCAATCGTCGTGCATAGCTTGCCGCGCCCATGAAAAACTCATCTTCCACCGCGCTGTATTCGATAGTCGGCCTGTTCGCGCTGGCTCTGCTCTTGATCGCCTTCAACTTCCTGGCCTCGCGCGCCGCAGTGCGCGTCGACCTCACCGAAGGCAAGCTCTTCACTTTGTCCGATGGCACACGCAAGATCCTCTCCAAGCTCGATGCGCCGGTCAAGGTACGTCTGTATATCTCGCAAGGCGACAACGCCATGCCGGTACAACTGAAAAGCTTCGCTCAGCGCGTCGACGACCTGCTGCGCGAATTCAAATCAGTGGCCGGCGCCAACCTTACGATCGAGAAATACAATCCGAAGCCGGATTCGGACGAAGAGGAAGCCGCGCAGCTCGATGGCATCGAAGCGCAGACCCTGGGGTCGGGTGAGCAGTTCTATCTGGGCCTGACCGCATCGCGCCTGGATCGCAAGGAATCGATCGGTGGCATCAACCCGCAGCGCGAACGCCTGCTCGAATACGACCTGATCCGCGCCATCGCGCGGGTAGCCAGCACCACGCGCCCGGTGGTCGGGGTGATGAGCGCGCTGCCGGTGATGGGCGCACCGTTCAACATGATGTCGCGGCAACCGAGCGAGCCCTGGGTTTTGGCCGGCGAGATCAAGCGCGATTTCGATGTCAGGAACGTGCCTTTCAGCACCGAGACCATCGACCCGGCGATCAAGACCCTGCTCCTGATCCATCCGCGCGACATCTCCGAGCGCACCGAATACGCGCTCGACCAGTTCGTGTTGCGCGGCGGCAAGCTGATCGCCTTTGTCGACCCGCACATGCATTTCGACCAGCAGCCCAATCCGATGATGCCGATGGCCGCCGGCCAGCCTGGCCAATCGTCGTTGCCGCGCCTGTTCAAGGCCTGGGGCGTGGGCATGGAAGGCGGCAAGGTACTGGCAGACGTGGGCTATGCGTCCGGTGCCGGTCAGCGCCTCACCCCCACCATCCTTACCTTGAATCGCACCGCGCTCAATCGCGACGACCTGGCGACCAGCCAGATCGAAACCCTGCTGCTGGCTTTTTCCGGCGCGTTCGACATCAAGCCGGTGGCCGGCCTGACCGTATCCGAACTGATGAAGTCCACGCCCAACAACATGTTCGTCGACAGCATCGTCGCCACCCTGTCGGGCGATACCGCGATGAAGGGCTTCGTGCCGTCCAACAAAAGCCTGCCTCTCGCGGTGCGCATCGGCGGCAAGTTCAAGACCGCGTTTCCCGAAGGCGCACCCGCGGCGCCGCCGTCCAAGGATGAAAAGCCGGCCGCACCGGCAGCGGCGCAATTGAAGGAGGCCACGGCGGAAAATTCTGTGGTGCTGGTGGCGGATGCCGACATGCTGGCCGATGGCGCCGCTGTGGAAATCCAGACCATCTTCGGCCAGCGCGTGGTGGTTCCTTCGAACGGCAACCTGGCATTCGCGCAAGGGCTGTTGGAGCAGGGCACGGCAGGCGACGATTTGTCGACGCTGCGTTCGCGAACTTCGATCTTCCGGCCGCTCACGGTGGTGCGTGAAATGGAGACGGAGGCGCAGAAGCAGTATTTCGGCAAGATCAAGGCGATGGAAGACGACATGCAGCAGACCACCGAGAAAATGCAGAAGCTGCAAAAGCCCTCCGGCGATGCCAAGTCGGCGCAGATCCTGACGGCCGAACAGCAGGGCGAACTCGATCGCTTCAAGAAGCGCATCCTGCAAACCCGGCGTGAGCTCAAGGATTTGCGCAAGGATCTGCGGCAGGATGCCGAGGCACTGCAGTTCTGGACCAAGGTGGTCAACATCGCCACCGTGCCGCTGCTGGTGACCCTGTTCGGCATTGGCCTGGCGTTGCGCACCCGGCGCCGCGCCGTGCGCCGTGCCGCGCCGGTGACCGCGGGAGCGGTAGCATGACCACTCGCCTGCTTGCCATTCTGATTGCGTTGGCGCTGCTTGCCGGTGGCGCGTCGATCTATCTGATGCGTGGTGAAAGTCAGTCGTCGTCCAACGCCAGTGTGCTGGGTCAGCCCCTGTTTCCGCAGCTCAAGGCCGCCGACGTCGCGCGCATCACCATCACCGAGCCGCAAGCCAGCCTGAACCTGGAAAAGAAAGGCGGGCTCTGGGTGATCGTCGAACGCAACGGGTTTCCCGCCGATCTCGATCGGGTGGGTGAACTGGTCGTCAAGACCCTTGAACTCAAGACCGGGCAATCCGAGCCGATCGCCGAAGGCGAACGTGCGCGCCTGCAGTTGGGTGTTCCCGGCAAGGGCGAGGGTGCCGCGACCCTGGTGAGCTTCAAGGCGCAGGACGGCAAGATCCTGGCCGAACTTCTGGTGGGCAAGAAGTATTTCAAGAGCGCGCCGGAAGGCGACGCCAGCAAGGCCCAGGGCGACGGCCGCTTTGTGATGCTGCCGGGCGAGGTGACGCGCGTGATCATCGTTTCCGATCCGCTCAAGCAGGTCACCGCCAAGGCGGCCGAGTGGATCGCGCGCGAGGGCTTTGCGATCGAGAACGTCAAGGCGATCACGGCCAGGCATGCCGATGGCGACTTTGCGCTGGCGCGTGAAAAGCCCGACGCACCATGGACCCTGGAAGGATCCGCCGGTGAACTCGATCAGAGTCGCGCCAGTTCGGTCGCGTATTCGCTGGCCAAGCTCGAGGTGGCCGACCTGCCCGAAGGGGCGGATACCGGCTTCGACCAAGGCTCGCAGGTGACGGTGTCGACCTTTGAAGGCCTTGAATACAAGTTGAAGATCGGCCGCCTGGACAAGGGAAGCCATGTTGTCCAGGCAAGCGTCGAGGGCACGCCCAACCGTGCCCCATATCCGGTGCCTGCGGCCGAGAAGCCGGAGGACAAGGTCAAGCGCGAAAAGGCCTCGGCCGACGATGCCAAGGCTTTCGCCGACCGTGTCGCACGCGAAAAGGCGCTCGCACCCTTCAATGTGCTGATTGCCAAGTCAAAGCTCGAAGGGTTGATGAAGAAGCGTGCCGATCTTCTCAAGGTGGCGGAGAAGGCTGAAGAGAAGAAGTAGGTTCGGCGTCGCCGGGTGGGGTGGTGGGCGTGACAAGACATCGCGACAAGCCGGGAGGCGTCGAAATGCGGGTCGATGCCCTCGGCCGCTGCGAATTGTAGCCAGGGTATGGGCCGGCACCGTGGAGTTGTCCTTGCATGCGCACGCATGGCGATGCGCGACCGCGATCGCCGTTCGAGTTCGTACCAGTCAAGCGCGCGTCAGCGCGTTCTCTGACACGAAAATCTGTCGCCTGCGGAACGCAACCGGACTTTCGCGCAACAGGACGGCTTTCATGCCCTCCATGCCGCCGGCGAAAAATGGTGCTTTGAGGAAACGCGCAGGTTGATGCACCCAATCCGGCGCGATCCAATTGCGCTGTGTGGCCAAATGCTCCGCGACCGCGGCGAGGTATGCGTCGTTCAAAGCGTTGCCCGTGGGCGCGGGCTCGGCCGCCAATGCTCCAGGCGTCGGGTGCGCATAGAAGTCGTCAAGAAACTCGGCGATTGCATCGCCGAAGGCATAGCCGAACTCGCTGCATAGAAGAATCGCTTCCGGCAGCGTGCGCGGCCTGCGGCTACGAAGTGCCTGCATCAAAAATCTCCTGCAATCCAAACTGGGTTTTTGGAGTAATGCGTCCAGCCGGATAGTACTGCTCGACCAAGGCGATCGCCTGCTCCGAGTTTTCGATTCCGATCATCGCGCCGAGCGCGCGCAAGTCATCGATGTCACGTGCGGTCGTGGGATCGCCAATTCGCATGGCCATGGCTTTCATCGCGAAAAGGTATTCGGGGCTGGGGATGAAGACGCGGATTCCTGGTTTTTCAATCGACGGAAAATCGCGCCAAAAATGCAACGACGGACTGGCGGACAGAAAGCCTTTTACACCGTCGTTAAGCCAGTCCTCCGGCCATCCGCGTTCAACTGCGACGGTATGCGCGGCCTGGCGGAGGTAGGCTGCGTCACCATGGACGACGGCGTCGACATCACGGGTGAATTCGCGCAAGTTCCACACAGCCCGGCGCAGTCTCGCCAAACGGCTTGTGGCGCGCAAACCGGGCGGCGATCCGGGCGCTCCTCGCAGGCGACGCCGTCCTCGCCGCTTTCGAACTCGAGGCATTGCGAGATGTCGGTGCGGGCCGCGAATGCCTAGTCGCCCGCGCCGCGAATCACCATCGCCTTCACCGCGGGATCGTCGGCGATCTCGGTGGCGATGCGCGCCAGGCCCTCGTACATCGCGAACGTCAGGGCGTTGCGTGCCTGCGCACTGTTGGTGACTGCGGCCCCGGGAATAACCGAAGTGCGCCGCGTTCATTGCCAGGGGCCGCCGGCCAGGGCAGGCAACAGCCGCCAGCGCCCGCCGGCTGCTTGTGCTGTAGCATTGCGGACCCTGATACGGCTCGATCCGACATGTGTTGCGCCATCCCGACTGCGCAAGTGGAATTGGGGTAAATCGGTGTTCGAAGGTCGCCTAGCTCTTGTGCGATCACCCTTAGCGCCCGACCGCAGGAATTCGCGCGGGCGGCATCAAGACCAAACCATGACCAAATCCCCTGCCGCGTCGCCAAAGCGTTCGAGAAAACCCAAAGGCGAGGCCGCCACCGAAATCGCGGTGCCCAGTAGTAACGTCGCAGACACCGACGCGACTGCGATTCCGGGCGTCACCGCCAGCGGCGAGGTTGATTTGGCAAGCGGCGCGCCGGCGGGCGCCTCTCCTGCGGCCGCAATGCCGGAGCGGCGCGAGCCAGGCCGCGACCCGCGCACCCAGGATCCGCTCCTGTGGCGCGATGACGGCTGGACCGCGCGCGTGATCAAGAACATCGACGACGAAGGCTGGGCGGTCGAAATGATCCGCGATGGCCAGGCCGAGCCGGCGCTGGTGGGCCCGTGGACCATGGGGCGCGACAAGAAGAATCCCAAGCCCTTGAGCGCCCCCGCCTTCGGAACGCTGGTCAAGACCGCCACCGAGGTGATTCGGCGCCATGAGCAGCATATGCACGCGATGCTGCACAAGAGCATCACGGTAAGCCGCGGTTCGGCGCGCATCACCGTGACCCTCGATATCGAGCCCGATCATGACGATCCATCCGCTGTGTTGTCCGCATTCGATGAAGCGGGTGCGCAACTGGCGCAGGTACGGGTTGCGCCCGACTTCAAGCTCGGCAGGTCCAGCGCTGCGGCATGGGTCGAAAATGACTTTCGCAGGCCGCGCTGAGGCGGCGCGGTGGGCGCCGGTTCTTTCCTGATGCGAGCGGATTGAAATTGCAGGAAGGCGCGACCTTGCAGCAGGAGCAGCACCCCGCCCGGACGCTGCTGATCGTGTTTCATTCGATGACCGGCGGCACGCGGCAGATGGCGCAGGCGGCTGCGCGCGGCGCGGCTGCTGAACCGCAGGTTCGCGTACGCCTGCTTGAGGCTGCCGCGGCGGGACCCGACGACGTGTTGCAGGCCCATGCCTGCATCTTTGCGACGCCGGAGAATCTGGCGGCGATGTCGGGAATGATGAAAGACTTTTTCGACCGCAGCTACTACGCCGTGCTGGAGCAGGTCAACGGCCGCGCCTATGCCTTGATGGTATGCGCCGGCAGCGACGGCCACAACGCGGTGCGCCAGGTGGAGCGCATCGCCACCGGTTGGCGCCTGCGTGCAATCGCCGCGCCATTGATCGTGTGCACGCATGCGCAGGCGCCGGAGGCGATCCTGGCGCCCAAGAACATCGCACCGCAGGACCTCGCCCGCTGCGAGGAACTAGGCGCGACGCTGGCGGCCGGTTTGGCGGCCGGGCTCTACTGACAGCGGCATCCGGCGTGTGGAGCGAGCGGGCGGCTCAGCATTTCCTGCGGCGAGTCTTCGAAGCGTTGGGGATACGCGCTGCGTGCGGCGGATCAAACAGGCGGCGGCCAAGGTGCGCCGCACGTGAGAATGCCCACATGCGTATTCGAGCCCGGGTTGCTCAAATGCCGTGGGCGGCTCATGCACTGCGGTAGCACAACAGTCTGCCGCGGTATGCCGCGTCAGTGGTAGTGGCGAGTCTATCCAGCCGTTCCTCGTGCAGCGCAAAGCCCAGCCGCGCCATGCGCCGACTGAACGCCGGCCGGTTGCCGCGCTCCGGATCGATGATCCACACTTCCGCCGCCGGCGCGGCGTGGCGTCCGATGAATCCTGCCAGCGAGCCGTTGGCGTCACGCTCGTAGAGCAGGTCGCTGCCGATCAACAGATCGAAACGCCCGCTCACAACTTGCTCCGCACTGGCGGCCGCGCTGCCATTTCCCAAGGCCTCGTCACTCCAGCGGCCGTGGCGATACTTCAAAGGCGACAGGTGGTTCAAGCGCAGGTTCTCGGCCAGGAAAGCGGAGGTGAGCGGATGGCGGTCGCTGGCGGTGATGTCGATGCCACGCCGGTGCGCCACCAGGCTTGCCAGAGCGAGGCCGCAACCGATCTCCAGCACGCGTTCATGCGGTACCAGGATGCGTGCGGCCATGCGTGCGGCCAGGTGCGCGCCGGACGGCCACAACAGGCCGAACATCGGCCAGGCGGCTGACGAGATGCCCAGGGCTGCGGCGGCGCCCGCCGGGTCGGCGAATTGCTGCGCATTGAGGAGCGAACGGATGATCAAGTCATCCGCGCCGGCAATCGCGATGTTTTCCTGCTTGGTCTGGTAGCCGGGCATTTTGAGCGGGCCTGATGCCCGGCTGGCGGTGTTGGAGAAGGGAACGGGGCAATCAGTATGCGCCTTCGGTTCCTCCACGCGGGAGGCCCAGTCGTTGGGGCGCTGTGCGCGCTAAACTCGCCGCTCAGGCGACGCGTCGTTGCCGCACCATCACTTCAAGGCAGACCACCGTGACCGAATCTTCCGCACGCCGCGCAATCCTCATCACCGGCGCCGCTTCCGGCATTGGCGCCGCCACCGCGCGCCGCTTCATCAGGGAAGGCTGGCAGGTGGCGATCAACTATGCGGATGATTCGCAGCGCGAAGCAGCCAACGGCATCGCCGCCACGGCCACGGCGCCGGGCCAGTGCGCGATCGCGATCGAGGGCGATGTCACGCGCGACGCCGATTGCGTCAAGCTTGTAGAGGCAAGCGTCGCCGCCTTCGGCCGGCTCGATGCGCTGGTCAACGCCGCCGGCATCAGCAAGATGGTGCCGCAGCCCGATCTGCACGGCCTTTCGGCCGACGATTTCCAGCGCATCTACGCGGTCAACACCATCGGGCCGTTTCAGGTGATTCGCGCCTGCGCGCCGCACCTGAAGGCCAGCGGCAAGGGTGCGGTGGTCAACATATCGTCGCGCGCCGGCATTGCCGGTGGCGGCTCCTCGATCGCCTATGCCGCCTCCAAGGGCGCGCTCAACACCATGACACTCTCCCTGGCACGGGTGCTGGCACCGGAGGTGCGGGTCAACGCGGTGTGCCCGGTGTTGGTCGAGCAGGGCTTTGTCGAACGCCTGGCGCCGGAATCGTTCGCCGAACGCCGTGCGCGCCAGATCGCGGTCTCGCCGTTGAAGCGCATCGGTCATCCGGATGAGGTGGCGGAGAGCATTCATTGGCTGATTTCCAGCGCGGCGATGATGACCGGGGCGATCGTCGAGCTCGATTTCGGCCTGCACCTGACCGCGGTATGAAGCTTTTCAATCGCGCCGGATGATGAATTCATTCCCGCCGGGATTTCGCGCCCTGGTGATCGGCTCGTCGGGGGCGATTGGTGCCGCCTTCACCTCGTTATTGGAGGGGCATGCCGCGTGCGCGGGCGTTGACGGCCTGCATCGCCATTCGCAACCGGCCATCGATTTCGCCGACGAAAAAAGCATCGCCGTAGCCGCAGAAAGCGTCGCGGCCCGCGCGCCTTACCATCTGATCATCAATGCTGCCGGCCTGTTGCATACACCGCGCTTCATGCCGGAGAAGCGGCTGGCAAGCCTCACCTACGATCAGATGTTCGAGACCTTTCGCGTCAACGCATTCGGCCCGGCCATGGTGCTGCGTCATTTCTCGGGTCTGCTGGATAGCCAGAGAGGCGTGTTGGCGGTGCTCTCGGCCAAGGTTGGCAGTATCGAAGACAACCGCCTGGGTGGGTGGTATAGCTATCGCGCGTCGAAGGCTGCGCTCAACATGCTGTTGAAAACCGCGGCCATCGAAGTCAAGCGCACCCGGCCTAACTCTGTACTGGTGGCCCTGCACCCAGGCACGGTCGACTCAGCTTTGTCCGGGCCCTATCGAGGCGCCGAGATCGGGCGCACGCCTGTGCAGGCCGCGGGCGACATGCTGCACCTGATCGACGGGCTCACGCCGCAGGAAAGCGGACGCTTCTACGCTTATGACGGTGCCCGCCTGCCATGGTGAATCTGCTGCAAGCCTAAGCGATCATTGAGCGGCGCGGGGTGGGGCAAGCCACTCGCCTGACAACGCGCTGGTCGCATTGATCGCCACCAGGTCGCTTTCATCCTTGAGGGCTACCCCCGTGAGTGCGCGGCGGAACGCCTGCTCGATCAGCCAAGCCAGCTTGAACGCCGCAGCGGCATAGGACAGGCCTTCGGCGCGCACGTTCGAAATGCAGTTGCGCTCGGCGTCGCTGCGGCCCACACGCGGGGACCAGGTGGCATAGATGCCCAGGCTGTCGGGCGAGCTCAGACCCGGGCGTTCGCCGATCAACACCAGCACCATGCGCGCGCGCAAGCGTTCGGCGATCTCGTCGCCGAGCGCGACTCGCGCCTCGGTGGCGATCACCACCGGCGGCATCAACCACGCTCGCCCGGCATCGCGCCAGCGTGCCCGCAGGGCTTGCAGCAGCGGCACGGCATGGTTCTGTACCGCTACGGCCGACAGGCCGTCGCCGATCACCACGCACAGTTCGGGCGCGGCACTGCTCGCCGCCGCCAGTGCGTCCAGCTGGCGCGCACTGGCCGCCGACAATCGACGTCCGAGGTCCGGCCGGCACAGATAGGTCTGGCGCGCAGCGGGCCCGCCGTCAGCCGCGGCGCTATGCACAGTTGTGCTGGAGCAGCCCGCGGCGCCCAGGTCGCAGGCGAGTCGCGCACTATCGAGGGCAACATGCACCGCGTCACGCGCCTGCGCGTGCGCCAGGCCGAAGCGCAGCACCTCGCGCGTGGGCAGGCTGTGGCCGACGCGGCCGATGGCGATGTTGGCCGGCGTGTGCGCGCGCAGCGCTGACCATGGATCTGGCACTACCAGCGCTGCGCTGCCGTTGTTGGTCGCCGGCGGGTCGGACAGGGGCGCGCTGCTCATGGCTGGCCACTCGCATCGCCGTCGGGCGCGATGGCGCCGGCCGGCCCGTGTAGCTGGTGTTGCGCGGCGATGCCGGTCAATAGCGGGTGGCCGGCGGCCACCGGCCGGATGCGACCGTCTTCGCCCGCGATACCCATCTGGATCAACCAGCGCTCAAACTCGGGCGCAGGCTTCAAGCCCAGCACCGAGCGCGCGAACAACGCGTCGTGGAATGACAGGCTCTGATAGTTGAGCATCACGTCATCCGCCCCCGGAACGGCGATCACGAAGGTGACCCCGGCGGCGGCCAGGAGCAGCAGCAGGGTGTCCATGTCGTCCTGGTCGGCCTCGGCATGGTTGGTGTAGCAGACGTCGCAGCCGATCGGCAGGCCCATCAGCTTGCCGCAAAAGTGGTCTTCCAGGCCGGCGCGGATGATCTGCTTGCCGTCGTACAGGTACTCCGGCCCGATGAACCCGACCACGCTGTTGATCAGCAGCGGCGAGTAGCGGCGTGCTACCGCGTAGGCGCGCGCCTCGCAGGTTTGCTGATCGACGCCGTGGTTGGCGCGCGCCGACAGCGCGCTGCCCTGGCCGGTCTCGAAATACATCACGTTGTTGCCGACCGTACCGCGCTTGAGGGAATGGGCAGCCGCTTGCGCTTCGTCGAGGATGGCAAGCGTCACGCCGAACGAGGTGTTGGTCTGTTCAGTGCCGCCGATTGACTGGAACACCAGATCGAGCGGCGCGCCTTGTTCAATGGCCTTGATCTGGCTGGTGACATGGGTCAGCACACAGGACTGGGTCGGGATGGCGAAGCGGCTAATCGTTTCGTCGAGCGACTTCATCAGCTCGATCAGCACCGGCAGGCTGTCGGAGGCCGGGTTGACGCCGATCACCGCGTCGCCGGCGCCATACATGAGGCCATCGAGCAACGAGGCCGCGATGCCGCGCGCGTCGTCGGTCGGATGATTCGGTTGCAGGCGCACCGACATGCGCCCCGGAAGTCCGATGGTGTTGCGAAAACGGGTGATCACTTCACACTTGCGCGCGGCGACGATCAGGTCCTGGTTGCGCATCAGCTTGCTGACTGCGGCGGCCATCTCGGGGGTGACGCCCGGGCGGATGGCTGCCAGCGTCGCCGGCGTGGCGGCGTCCGACAACAGCCAGTCGCGAAAGTCGCCAACGGTCAGGTGCGCGATCGGCGCGAACGCGCTGGCGTCGTGGCTGTCGATGATCAGGCGCGTGACTGCGTCGCTTTCGTAAGGGATCAGCGCTTCGTCAAGGAATGTCGCAAGTGGTGTTTCGCCCAGCACCATGCGCGCGGCCATGCGCTGCTGCGCCGATTCGGCGGCGACGCCCGCCAGCAGGTCACCCGAGCGCTGCGGCGTGGCTTTGGCCATCACCTCGCGCAGGCTGGCGAACAGGTGGCGGGTGGTGCCGATGCTGGCGTGATAACCCATGTCGGCGCTCAGGCGCTGCGGCGTTGCCGCGTGAGCGGCGGTGGCAATGCCCCGGTGTGCGTGCGGGCGATCTGGTGCGTTGTCAAGGGCGCCAGCCCGCTCATGTTGGCGCAAATTCGCGCAAGGCGCGATTCACGTGCCGGCTCCCGCCACGGCGACGGCGGCGCCGCCTGCGGCCGCCGACCGCACGAAGGCATCCATCGCGGCGATGCCGTTGACCACATCGTCCAGCGGCACCGGATAGGGCGCGGCACCAGTTACCGCTCGCGCGAAGGACTCCATCACGAAGCGCTCCGCATCCTCGGCAGGCCAGGTCTGGCGCCGCACCGGCTGCCCCACCATGCCTACTTCCAGTACTTCATGGTCGAGCACATGGGCCCAGCCCCGCGTGCCAAACAGTTGCAGGCGCCACAAGCGCGCGGTGGCGGTCAGGGTGCTCATGTAGCCGGATTGCCCGCCGGCGAAGCGCAGCGCGCAGGCGGAAGTGTCGTCTAGCTCGATCTGCAGCACCTGCCGCAGGCTGGTGGCGCCGACTTCGGCGATCGGCCCCATGAGGTCGATCATCGCATCGAAAATATGCACGCCCATCAGCGTGAGCCCGCCGCCCGGCGCCTCCTTTTCGCTGGCGCGCCAGACCGAGGCATCGTATTGAAGGCCGAAGGACCCCGAGAAATTGCCTTCCACATGCAAAAGCGTGCCCAGCGTACCGTCGCCGGCGAGCTTTTTTAACTCGCGCATGGCCGGAAAGAAGCGGCGATTGTGACCGACGGCCAGCACCACGCCGGCCCCCGCGCAGGCGGCGCGCAAACGCAGGGCATCTTCCAGGGTGAGGGCAAGGGGCTTTTCGACAAACACCGCGCGTCCCGCTTGTGCGCACTGCAATACCTGGCTCACATGCCCGCTGTGCGGGGTGGCCAGCACCACGGCATCGATTTCACGGTCATCGAGCAGCGCATCGAGGCTTTCCACCAGATCGATGCCGCGGCGCCCGGCGTATGCCAGAATCTTGGCTGGCGTGCGCGTGTGCCCCTTGCGAAAGCGGATCAGCGTACTGGCCGCCACCCCCTCTCCCTGCACCGAGTCGACCAGGCGCTGGCCCCAGCGCCCCAGCCCCACGATCGCCGCATTGATCATCCATGTTCCTCAGTAGTCTGTGCGGCGCATCGCCGCCACACCGATGTTGTACATGAAACGGTGATTCAAGGAAACACTGAACCAGTCCGCAGGTCGAGACAGTTGCTTTTGCAAGATGTTGAATCGAAAAGGCTCTTGGTTCGAGAATCCGAATTCCAGGGACTCGTTCGGCGTTTTCTCAAACGTGCGCGCGTCGCTGTGCGCTTGTGCCCGGGCAGCGCCATCGGCAAGCGGAAAAATGTTCTACCATTCCCGCTGTTTGACAACCCCGAAGGAACCTCATGAGCACCGCCCGTCATCCGCGCCCGCCCGAAGTGGCGAACATGTCCCTGAATGAACTCCTGGGCAAGTATGTGGCCCGATTTTCCGAGCGCAAGCCCGACTGGTACGCCTTCGAAGATGCGCGCATCGAGGGCTTCAAGCGCGCCCAGCACCGCTTCATCGGCGGCGGGGCGTCCGGCAAGCACAATGATCCGGACGTGATTCCGGCGCGCGGCTTCACCCTCACCATCATGTTCGTCAATCCCGGCCAGGGCAATGCGGCCCACACGCATGAATCGGAAGAGGCGTTTTTCGTCTTGCAGGGCTTTCTCGACGTATTCGTCGAGGATGAAACCGGCAAGCAGGAATGGACGCGCCTGGGGCCATGGGACGTGATCTCCTGCCCGCCCGGGGTGATTCACGGTTATGAAAACCGCAGCCTGGAGCCGGTGTACTTTCAGGTGATGCACGGCCGCGCGATGCCACAGACCATGGGCTATTCGGATGACAAGCTGTTCGCCGCCAAGGATGCGCATCTGGCGGCGAACCCCAGCGGCCCGGCCAAGGCGCCGCTGTGACCAATACCGGCCACATGCAGGGCGGCGCGGTGGCAAACCCGGCGCCCGCGGCGGCAGCCGCACCTTCGGCCATGGATCGCCAGTATGTCAACCGCCTGTCGATTGCGGATGCGCCGCAGTACAACATGCGCGCCGAAAGCCGATCGCGCGCCGCACGCGAAGAGTTGCGCTGTGTGCTCGATCTGCCCTATGGCACGTCGCCGCGCGAGCGCATCGACATTTTTCCGGCCGCACAGGCCGGTGCGCCGATCTTCTGTTTTATCCACGGCGGTTACTGGCGTTCGCGCGACAAGGCCGAGTTTTCGTTCGTCGCCCGACCCTTGGTCGAAGCCGGCGTGTGTGTTGCCCTGCCGACCTACGATCTGGCGCCGGCTGTATCGATCGAAAAAATCGTGCAACAGATGCTGGCGGCGCTCGCCTGGCTGTATCGCAATGCGCGTAGCCATGGCGCTGATCCGCGGCGCATTTACCTGGGCGGCCACTCCGCCGGGGCGCATCTGGCCGCGCTGATGGTAGCCGCGCAATGGGACGTATATGCGGGCGATCTGCCGGCGGATCTCGTCAAGGGCGCGCTCGCGGTCAGCGGGGTCTACGATCTGGCACCGCTGTTGCAGGTGTCGTTCAACAGCGACTTGCGGCTCGATGCTGCGGCTGCGCACAAGCTCAGTCCGCTTACTTATCGGCCGTTGCGGGCCACGCCGCTTTTCACCGCGGTGGGCGGCGACGAGAGCGACGAATTCAAGCGCCAGAATCAGGCGATTGCCAAGGCCTGGCCGCATTGCTGGCAGCGCGACATCGCCATGCCGGGGCATCATCACCTGTCGATCCTCGAAGCCATGGGTGACGCCGACAGCCCGCTTGCGCGGGCCGCACTGGATTTGGTCGGGCCGATATAGGTTGGCCTGAGTTTTGATTGCCTGTCAAGGCGAGTCGGCCCGCCCGATTTCGCTGCGCCTGCGCCTTGGTTTTGCCTGCCTTGGCCTGGCGGGATTTGCCGGGATGCGCGCTTGAAATCTGCAAGTTCAAGCCAATCTACTGGGCGCTCTCTGCAGGGTCTTTTCATTCACCGATGTTCAAGTTCGATCTGACCCGAGGGTTTACGCGACTTCCATGAAAGCCGCGTGCGGCGCTACCCTGATCGTTGTCGGCGTCGCAGGCTTGGTTTTGAACACTTACTGACGGGATTGTCATGAAACGCATCGCGCTTTTTCTTGCCACCAACATGGCCATCGTTCTGGTGCTTTCGGTCACCATGCGCTTGCTTGGCGTGGAACCCTATCTCAACGCCAATGGCTTGAATCTGGGGTCGCTGTTGATCACCACTGCGATCATGGGTTTTGGCGGCTCGTTCATTTCGCTGGCGATCTCGAAATGGTCGGTCAAGCGCTCGATGGGCGTGCAGGTGATCGACACGCCGGTTAACGCCACCGAGGTTTGGCTTGTCGAAACGGTGCGCAAGTATTCAGAGCGGGCCGGCATCAAGATGCCTGAGGTCGGGGTTTACGATGCGCCCGACGTCAACGCCTTTGCCACCGGCATGACCAAGAACAGTTCCCTGATCGCCGTATCCACCGGCCTGCTGCGGCAACTCACGCGCGAAGAGGCGGAAGCCGTGCTCGGGCACGAGGTGGCGCATGCCGCCAATGGCGACATGGTGACCCTGGCGCTGATTCAGGGCGTGGTCAATACCTTCGTGATGTTCCTCTCACGCGTGATCGGCTATCTGGTCGACAAGATCATATTCAAGACCGAGCGCGGTACCGGCCCGGCGTTTTTCGTGACCATGATCGTGGCCGAACTGATCCTGGGTGTGCTGGCCTCGATCATCGTCATGTGGTTCTCGCGGCGCCGCGAATTCATCGCCGACCAGGGCGGCGCCAACCTGGCCGGGCGCAGGAACATGATCGCCGCGCTGGAGCGCCTGAACGGCCTGCATCCGCCGGCGCTGCCCGACAAGATGGCGGCCTTCGGCATCGCCGGCGGCGGCGGCGGCGGTGGCATCAAGCGGCTGTTCATGACCCATCCGCCGCTGGAAGAGCGCATCGCCGCGCTGCGCGCGGGGCAGTGACCGGAGCCCCGGGGGCCCCGGCGCCCCGGCGCGCGCATCCGCTGGCGCCGGCCCCGTAGCCCTTGCCTTGACGCGGCGGCACTGCCGGTTCCGGGCGGGTTCGCGGAATGCACCTGCCACAGTCTTGCCGTGCCGCAGTTGGCGCTACATCCGTGCCGGCCGATGCTGCGTATCAGAGTGTTGCGAACGGCGCTTGCCGACTCGCGTTTCCCTGACCATTCGATATGAGGCACACCATGCGCGGCTTTCTGCCATTGCGGCTTTGGTTACTCTCCGCGCTTTTGTTTTGCGCGACTGCGGGACAGGCACAAACACCGGTGCAGTCAGCGAACAACGGCCCATGGCGCACCGTCAGTCAGGGGGACGACAGCAAGCTGATGCTCGAAGGCAATGACGCGGTTGCCTACTTCACGCAAAACGAAGCCATCAAGGGCGATCCGGCGATCAAGCTTGAATACAAGGGCGTGACCTGGCGTTTCGCAAGCGCGGCCAACCGCGCCACCTTCGAGAAATCCCCCGAGCAATACATGCCGCAGTTTGGCGGCTATTGCGCCAACGGCATCAACTATGCGATCCCCGGTGGTGGTGGCGGCGGCCCCAATACCTGGCGCATTTATCGCGGCAAGCTGTATGTGTTTGGCGGGCAAAACGCGCGCGACCACTTCGAAATGGAAACCGAGGTCAACCTTGCGCTGGCGCACAAGTACTGGAATGAGTCGCTTGCGGGTGGTGACGCCCGGCAACTGCGATCCAGGTTCATGAGCGAGCGGGTGCCGCACTACAAGACCGATCGCGCATTGAACGAGGAGTACGCCGCCAAGCTGGCGGCGAAAACCCTTCCCGTGATGCCCGGCATGCCGCAAGTGGTGCCCGCTCGCTGACCGCTG
>CAYYFR010000044.1:32276-35306 GCA_964470865.1 uncultured Burkholderiales bacterium
CGCTGACCGCTGTCCCGGCCCGGTCGCCGTTTCCCGGCAACGCGCGGCGCCGATTCGTGGCGCGTGGCGTCAATCCACCGGCGGCGCGCCGGTGCCGCGCCAGTAGGCACGTGGCGCACAGCAAGGTTCACCGCGCGTCAGCAAGGCCCAGTCGGCGATCTTGATGCTGGCGACCAGAATCGGCGGTTTGTCGCCTACAGCCGGGCTGAAGACAAAGGTCTCGCTTTCCACGCTGTCGTAGTCGGTGGCGTTCCACAGGATGCCGCCATGCGCGAACATGAAGGTATTGGTGCCCGGTGCAGGCGCGGTGTTGAGCATCTTGCGCAGGACCAGGCCTTTTTCCGCGCTGCGCGAAGGCGTCAGCACGTCTGTGAATTCGATGGACCGCGCCGCCACTCGCTCGGCGTGAATGCGCGCGCGACAGGCGCTGCTCGAGTAGACCTTGCCAAACGGGATGCCGAACCTGGCCACCCAATCGCGCTGGTCGTTGGCTTCATTGATGCCCGCTTCGCTCAAGTTGCGCTGGGTTGCGCAGTCTTCGACACGCCATTTGCCTTCGTGCCGCATTCTTGCCTCGTGCTCATGCTCCGGCAGTGTCTTGGTGTGGCGAAAGTAGACGATGAAGCCGCCCTTTTGCAGGTTTTCGAGCAGGGTTTTGCCGGAAACCGCAACGCCCGGTTCGTTGGCGTTGGCGAGTCCCGCAAGGCAGGCCAGCAACGCCGGGATAAAGCAGCGCATCGACAGGTTCATGGTTTTCACTTATGGGGTCACAATAAGATTGAACATCGTTCGTGGTCGATGGCTGAGTCTATCCCCGATCGCTGCTTATCCGGTTGACTTCCCTGCAGCCAATCCAAAACCGCGCACCACCGCGACGTTTGCGATTGACCCTGACGAACGCGCAATCGCGCACCCGCTGCGGATACGGCAAAGCCGGGCAGCGCGTGGCTTTGCACAGCAAGATACGCCGCTGGAGCCGATGCGGATGTCGAAACACGGCCACAATGGGTGGACCGGACTGCGCATCGACGCATTGACCACAAGGCACGAATGAACCAACAGCTTTCCCGGCGCGCCGCGTTCGCCCTGTTTGCGATCGTGGTCGTCGCCTGGGGTTTGAACTGGACGGTCGGCAAGCTGATCCTGGCAAGCGTCCCGCCATTGTGGATGACCGCGATCCGCTCAGGCGTCGCCATGGTGGTGCTGGCGGGCCTGATGCTGGCTACCGGCAACTTGCGCCCGCCGCGCCGCGCCGACATGCCGGTGGTGCTCAGCATCACCTTGCTGCACATGGTCGGTTTCGCCGCCTTCATGGCGATCGGTTTGCAGGCGGTACCGGCCGGGCGCTCGATTGTGCTGGGTTACACCACGCCGCTGTGGGTGATTCCGGGCGCGCTTCTGTTCCTGGGCGAGCGCATCACGCCGCTGCGCGCGGCCGGCGTGGCCCTCGGAATGGGTGGCTTGGTGGTGCTGTTTAATCCGTTCACCTTCGACTGGGCCGACCGCCGCGCGCTCATCGGCAACGGCCTGATCCTGCTGTCGGCGTTTTGCTGGGCCTTGAGCATCATCCATACCCGTGCGCACCGCTGGGTTTCCACACCGTTCCAGCTGGTGTTCTGGGAAGTGTTGTTGGCGACGATTCTACTGAGCGCCTTGGCGTTGGCTTTCGAGGGCCTGCCGCGCATCGACTGGAACCTGCGGCTGGTGCTGCTTTTTCTCTATGGCGGGGTGATCGGCGTGGCGCTCGGCTACTGGGCGATGGCGATGGTCAACCGCAGCCTGCCGGCGATCACCACCTCGCTGGGCATCCTGGCAACGCCGGTGGTGGGTGTGCTGGCGTCGCTTGTGGTGTTGGGCGAACCGCTGAGCCTTGCGTTGCTGGCGGCGCTGGCGATGATCATTGGCGGGATCGCGCTGGGGACTCCAGCTGCAAACCAGGCGCCCGTCAGGTAAGGCCCGCAGAGCACGATTGCGTCAGCCGATAGCGGGTTGCGCGCCCTCGGCCGGTCACCGCAAGCACGCCGCGCCCGGCCAAGGCTGCCAGGTCGCGCGTTGCCGTGGCTTCTGCGGCGCCTGTGATGTTGACGTATTTCCCGGCGCTCACGCCACCCACAAACCCGTCCGGCCCGGCATCGAGAAGCTTTTGCACGGCCTTCTACTGGCGTTCACTCATGGCGGGTGCGGGTTGCCAGAAATGCCTTTTGGTCACGGCCTCGGCCATCCGAGTGTCGCTGAGGATTTCCGGCCGTTACGCCAGGCACAGTCCATGCGCCAGGCCATGCACAACTTCCTGCGCCAGACGCGCGAGACTGAGGGGCCCGGTCAGGGCCTCCTGCGACAAGTCAGGGCTGGCTAGCGGCTGAACCTGTCGAGCCATTCTCGAACCAATGCTTCCTCGGCGATCGGCTTTTCGTGCTCATGGTTTTGCCTTTGCGCTTTTTCTCGCTTTGCATGGTGCCGTTTCCGGTTCTGCCGCCATCAACTTCGTTGAGCGCGCACGCGTCGAATACTTTGCCATCGGCTCGAACTTGAATGCAACGTCAATGCGCGCCCCGAGCTTGTTGACGATGCCTATCAAGCGGTCGAGAGTAAAGCGTTTCAGATCGGCATTGCGGATGCGCGAAAAATCGGCGGCTGCGATGCCGGTGCGCATCTGTGCCTGCCGCACCGTCAGTTTTTCGCGATCCAGCGTCTTGAGAATCTCGGCAGCCAGCAAGGCCTTCATCTGCAGAATATCGGCATCGGGATAACCGAAATCCCGGTAAACATTGCCGCTGCCTTGGATCAGTTCAAGCGGTTCCGGTTTCATCGCAACATCTCCTTGAGTCGTTTCAGGCGATCCTTGATCAGATCGATCTCGTGTTTAGGCGTCTTGATGCCCTGCGGAGACTTCTTCTGGAACGCATGCAAAACCCACAGGTCTAAGGCGATCTTCACGGCATAGACCACGCGGAACGCATTGCCTTCAAATGGCAACGCGATTTCCAGCACACCCGCTCCGATTCCCGTCAACGGCTTGGCGATCGGCGA
>CAYYFR010000045.1:0-35041 GCA_964470865.1 uncultured Burkholderiales bacterium
GCCGCGCTGGCGGTCAAACTGCTTTTCTGGCTGCTGGCTCTGGTGGTGTTTTTCCGATTGCTGGCGCAGCATTCAAGGTTTGCAGGCTCGCAGCGCCGCAAGTTGTTGGCCGCGATGGTGCTCGGAGCGCTTGCGGGATCAAAATCGGTATACGCGTTGACCTACCCGGCGTTTTTTCTTGCGCCACAGGATATGGTCGGCGACCGCGCGCTCGCCTGGCTTAGTGGCGATTCGATTGCCGGCGCGCTGCTGGGCGGGCGCCTGGCGCTCTGGCTGGCTGATCGGGAGCAGGGCGGACGAAGCGAAGCCGATGGCTTGGTGACTCCGGTGACCGCGGCCCTGCTGGTGCTGAGTCTCGGCGGGTTTTTTTGGGCGCTGCGGGGTCCCGGATTTGGCAGCCCCACCAGTTTGCCCTGGGGCATTGATTTCGGCGATGGTGCATTGCGCCACCCTGTCATGCTGTACGAGGCGGCGTGCCTGGCTGGGCTTGCCTGGTTTGGCCAGGCGAAAGGGAGTGCAAGGCTTGAATCAGGGGAAGCGGCGCGCCTGTTCCTGACAGTCTATTGCGCTCTAACGGTATTGACCGGGTTTCTGAAACCGCCATTCCATCCGGCGCTACTGCTGGAGGCTGTTCAACCGCGACCACAGGTCTACGCGTTTTTGATGACTGCCGAGCAATGGGTCGCGACCATCGCGGTATTGGTTCTGCTGCCGGGTTTGCTGCTTACGCTGACGCGGCTTCGCAGGCGTTCATGAACCGGTGGTTCGTATTGCGGCGATCGGGAATGCGTGCCTGGTGCGAAACACGTGCCTCTGGCGATGCTGTCAAGCCTTTGCAAACCAACAATGGCACCTGGGGCTACAGCAAAACCAGGTTATCTCGGTGCACCAGTTCGTCTTCGTCGACGAACCCCAGAATCGATTCGATTTCGCTCGATGGCTTGCGCATGATGCGACGGGCTTCGTTTGCCGTGTAATTGCTCAGGCCGCGGGCGATTTCGCCGCCTTGGTGCGCACGAATGGCGACAACTTCGCCGCGCTCGAATTCACCGGAGACGGCGACTACGCCAATCGGCAACAGGCTCTTGCCGCCACCCAGCAGTGCATGTGTCGCGCCGGCATCGAGGGTGACCGAACCGCGTACCTGCAGCTGATCCGACATCCATGCCTTGCGCGCGGTGACGCGTTGCATGCCCGCATGCAATTGCGTGCCGATGGATTCGCCGCGCGCCAGGCGCGCCAGCACATCGGGCAAGCGACCGGATGCGATCACGGTATGGGCACCACTCTTCGCTGCTCGCCGTGCAGCCAGAATTTTGGTGATCATGCCGCCCTTGCCCAGGTTTGAGCCGGCGCCGCCTGCCATGGCCTCCAACCCGGCGTCGCCGGCGATTGCTTGTGACACCAGCGTGGCACCCGCGTCATGCCGCGGATCGGCGGTGTAGAGGCCTTCCTGGTCGGTGAGAATCACCAGCGCATCGGCTTCGATCAGGTTGGCGACCAAAGCAGCCAGGGTGTCGTTGTCGCCGAATTTGATCTCGTCTGTCACGACGGTGTCATTCTCGTTGATGATCGGGATCACGCCCATACCCAGCAGGGTCATCAGGGTGGACCTCGCGTTCAGATAGCGTTTGCGATCGGCGAGGTCGTCATGCGTGAGCAATATCTGTGCTGTCTTCAAATGGTGCTGGCGAAAGCAGGATTCGTAAACCTGTATCAAGCCCATCTGGCCGACGGCGGCGGCGGCCTGCAACTCGTGGATCGCCTTGGGGCGTTTCGACCAACCGAGTCGCTGCATGCCTTCAGCGATCGCGCCGCTCGATACCAGCACGACCTGCTTGCCGCTTGAGCGCAAGCCCGCGATCTGCCGCGCCCAATGGGCGATCGCAGCGCTGTCCAGTCCACGGCCGTCGTTGGTCACAAGCGAGGAGCCCACCTTGATGACCAGGCGCGCGGCGGTTTGCACGATCGATGACACGCCTAAGGCTCCTTGCGCTGCTCTTCGAGGTAGTCACCGATGTGTCGGCACAGGTCGCGGCAGCCTTGGCCATTGATGGCCGCCACCGAAAACACCGGGCCTTTCCAGCGCAGGCGCCGCACCAGGTCGTCGATGCGACGTTTGCGTTCGGCAGGGTCGGCAATCAGATCCAGCTTGTTGAGAACCAGCCAACGTGGCTTCGCGTGCAGGGCGCGGTCATATTTTTTCAGTTCGCCAACAATCGCGCGTGCCTCCCGCACCGGGTCGACCGCCTGGTCGAAGGGCGCGATGTCGATCAGGTGCAGCAGCAGGCGTGTGCGCTGCAAATGTTTGAGGAACTGGATACCCAGGCCGGCGCCATCGGCGGCGCCTTCGATCAGCCCGGGTACGTCGGCAATGACGAAATCGACCTTGTCAGTGGCTCGCACGACGCCTAGATTCGGATGCAGCGTAGTGAAGGGATAGTCCGCCACCTTCGGGCGGGCGTTCGAAACCGCGCGAATGAATGTGCTCTTGCCGGCGTTCGGCATGCCCAGCAGGCCCACATCGGCCAGCACCTTGAGTTCGAGCTTGAGTTCGCGCTCCTCGCCGTCCTCACCCAACGTGTACTGGCGCGGTGCCCGGTTGGTACTGGATTTGAAATGAATGTTGCCAAGGCCACCCTGGCCGCCCTTGGCGAGTACCGCCTGCTGCCCGTCGCCGGCCATGTCGATCAGCGCCTCGCCGGTGGCAAGATCGGTAATCAAGGTGCCAACCGGCATTCTCAGGATCACGTCATCGGCGCCGCGGCCGTACTGGTCGGCACCGCGACCGGGTTCGCCGTTTTTTGCGCGATGAACGCGAGCAAAGCGAAAATCGATCAGGGTGTTGATGTTGCGGTCCGCGATTGCAATCACGCTGCCGCCGCGGCCACCGTCGCCGCCATCCGGGCCACCTTCAGGCACGAACTTTTCGCGCCGAAACGACGCCATGCCGCGCCCGCCGTCTCCGGCCTTGATCTGGATAGTGGCTTCGTCGATGAATTTCATTGCACTTTGCCGTCAATCGGTAGATGCGGATTTTGGGCACGGAAGCCGCGCTCTTGAAACAAAAAGGCCCAATCGTTCTTCACGATTGGGCCTGTCGTTGCGCGCCGGCGAACTTCAAGCCGTGACGATGCTCACCGTGCGTCGCTGCAGTTCGCCCTTGATGGCAAACTTGACCTTGCCAACCGACTTGGCAAACAAGGTGTGATCCTTGCCCATGCCGACGTTGTCGCCCGCATGAAACTCGGTGCCGCGCTGACGGACGATGATGTTGCCCGGAATCACCGACTGGCCACCGTATACCTTGACGCCCAGACGTTTCGATTCGGAATCGCGGCCGTTGCGAGTCGAGCCGCCGCCTTTCTTGTGTGCCATGGATGCCTCCCCTTAAGCGTTGATTGCCGAGATTTCGATCTCGGTGAAATTTTGGCGATGACCCTGATGCTTTTGATAGTGTTTGCGCCGGCGCATCTTGAAAATTCGGATCTTTTCACCGCGGCCGTGAGCCACGATCTTGGCCGTCACGTTGGCCCCTGCCACCAGTGGCGCACCGACTTTCACCGACTCGCCGCTGCCTACCATCAACACCTGATCCAGAACAATTTCCTGACCGATGTCTGCTGGTATCTGTTCTATCTTTAATTTTTCGCCGGCGGATACGCGATACTGCTTGCCACCGGTTTTTATGACCGCATACATGGTAACCTCGACTGATTGCTCGCATCGCTGCGAGGAACCTTAGAATGTAGCAAAAATCGCCTTGTGAGTCAAGGGTTTGGAAGACTAGTGTGGTGACTCTACGGCGCGCAGATCCTGGTTTTCCGGTGGCGCGTGTCTGTTAATCTGGCGCGTGCCGATGCCCTTTAAACTGCCCTTTAAACTGCCCTTTCAAATGTGGGCCCGGTATGGTGCGGCTTTGTTGACAGGATGTTTGCAAATGTGAGCTTGACCCAATTCGACCCCAGAACAGCAATTGCTGCCGACCTGGCCGCAGTTGATGCGTGTATTCGATTCCAATTGGCTTCCGAGGTGCCTCTGGTTAGCCAGGTTGCGGAATACATCATCGGCAGCGGCGGCAAACGCTTGCGCCCGGTACTGCTGCTCTTGGTGAACGGGGCACTTGGGCGCATCGAGCCGCACGCACATTCGCTTGCGGCGGTAATTGAAATGATTCATACCGCGACGCTGCTGCATGACGACGTGGTTGACGAATCCGAACTGCGGCGCGGCCGCAAGACCGCGAACGCGGTTTTCGGCAATGCCGCCAGCGTCTTGGTCGGCGATTTTCTGTATTCGCGCGCTTTCCAGATGATGGTCACTGTTGGAAGTATGCAGGCTATGCGGGTTCTGGCCGATGCCACCAACACCATTGCCGAGGGTGAGGTGCTGCAGTTGATCAACATCGGTGACGCCGACGTGTCGGAAGACAGGTACCTGCAGGTGGTTCGTTTCAAGACTGCGAAACTGTTTGAAGCCGCCGGCACGATTGGCGCCATGCTTGCTGACGCCGACGCCTTGGTCTGCCAGCGCATGGCAGAGTATGGAATGCGGCTGGGTACGGCGTTTCAACTCATCGATGATGTGCTCGATTACTCCGGCGACATATCGCAGACCGGCAAGAATTTGGGTGACGACCTGCAGGAAGGCAAACCGACTTTACCGCTATTGCGTGTTCTAAGTACCGGTTCGCCGGCGCAGCAGGCATTGGTGCGCACCGCCATCACGAACCCGGGCGCCGCTGACTTTGGAGCCGTGCTTGCGGCGATGCGTCAAACCGGCGCACTCGAGTATGCGAGTGCGGCGGCGCGGGCTGAAGCTGGCCGCGCGGCAGTGCTTCTGGATTGCCTCCCGGCGGGTCCAAGCCGGCAAACTTTGCTAGAATTATGCTCTTTCGCGGTGCAGCGTACTGGCTGATTCGTGCGACCCTGACTCCCTTGGGAAATCAGTGCGAGAACTTCGGGGTGTAGCTTAGCCTGGTAGAGCGCTACGTTCGGGACGTAGAGGCCGGAGGTTCGAATCCTCTCACCCCGACCAGGTTCCATTGACATCGCTACGCGCAGGGATCAAACCGTCCGCTCAGTTCAGTCCGACGTCCTGCGGTGGTTATCGCGCGGACCTTGCCGTGCGGGTTTGGTGCAGCTTTCATTAGAGGCGGGATGCGGCGCACGCGGATTCCCTTGCGCTTCTATGCTATCGTCATTATTTCTACTCGTCTGTCGTAATTGCTGAGCCGACGCGATGATCTGTTGATTGGCTACAATCCGTGGCTGCGATGCCGGCATTGCGCCGGCATCGCGAATCGCGTTATCCTGATGAATCTTTGATGGCTGCTGCGCTCCTTCCCAACACACTGTCTGGTATTGCACGCGCGCTTGTGCAAGGCGATCGCTTGACGATCGCCGATGCTGAAGGCTTGCTAAACGACGCCAAAGCGGCGGGGGTGACTTTCGTTGAGCAGGTCATTGCCTCCAAGCGCATGAGTGCGCGCGATGTTGCGCAGTTCGGCTCGGAAGTCTTCGGTTATCCGCTGCTCGATCTGGCAACCTATGATCCGCAGCAGGTGCTGACTGACGCGATCGACCGCAAGCTGGTGCAGCAACACCGTGTGGTGGCGTTGGCTAAGCGCGGAAATCGACTGTCGGTGGCGATCTCGGACCCGACCAACAAGGCGGCGCTGGATCAGATCAAGTTTCAGACTTCCCTGGCAATCGATCCGGTGGTGGTCGAGGATGACAAGCTCGGTGCAATCCTGAGCACGATGGCGGAGGCGGCCGGCGCCTCGATTCTCGACGTGCCAGACGATGATCTCAATCTCGAATTCACCGATGATGAGTCCCTGGCCAAGGCTGAGGAAGCGTCGATGCCGGATGTCGACGACGCGCCGGTGGTTAGATTTCTGCAGAAGATGCTGATGGACGGGATCCGCGACGGTGCTTCCGACCTGCATTTCGAGCCGTACGAAAAATCCTATCGCATCCGTTTTCGCACCGACGGCATCCTGCGCGAAGTTGCGAGCCCGCCGATTGCCATCAAGGAAAAACTGGCTTCGCGCATCAAGGTGATATCCAAGCTCGATATCTCGGAGAAACGGGTGCCACAAGACGGCCGCATGAAGCTTGTGCTTTCGAAGAATCGGGCCATCGATTTTCGGGTCAGTACTTTGCCCACGTTGTTTGGCGAGAAGATCGTCATGCGGATTCTTGATCCTGCCTCCGCCACGCTCGGAATTGACGCCCTTGGCTACGAGCCCGAGGAAAAGGAGCGCCTTCTAAAAGCGGTTCATCGCCCTTACGGAATGGTGCTGGTAACCGGCCCGACCGGTTCGGGCAAGACGGTCTCGCTTTACACCTGTCTGAACATCCTCAACCAGCCGGGGATCAATATTTCGACCGCGGAGGATCCGGCCGAGATCAATTTGCCGGGAATTAATCAGGTTAACGTGAATGATCGCGCCGGCCTGAGTTTCGCGGTGGCGCTGAAGTCCTTCTTACGCCAGGATCCAGACATCATCATGGTTGGCGAGATTCGCGATCTGGAGACTGCCGATATTTCGATCAAGGCGGCACAAACGGGGCACATGGTGTTCTCCACCCTGCACACCAACGACGCCCCCACCACGCTTACGCGCATGATGAACATGGGAGTCGCGGCCTTCAACATCGCTTCAAGCGTCATTCTGATTACCGCGCAGCGCCTGGCACGCCGATTATGCACCTGCAAGGAAGCTACGACCGTACCCAATGAAGCCTTGCTCGAGGCGGGATTTACCGAGGAGGACCTGGACGGCTCCTGGCAGCCTTATCGTCCGGTTGGATGCGATCGATGCAAAGGCTCGGGATACAAGGGGCGGGTGGGAATCTATCAGGTAATGCCGATTTCCGAGGAAATTCAGCGTATTATATTGAAACATGGAACTGCGCTTGATATCGCGGATCAGGCTGCACGTGAAGGTGTGCGCACACTCCGACAATCCGGGCTGGTAAAGGTGAAGCAGGGGCTCACGACAGTTGAAGAAGTGTTGGGCTGTACCAACCAATAGGCAGGCTTGAGTCCGGCTCGCGTCGGGTGAGCGGGAATTTGGAGGGCGATATGGCAACTGCTGTTGCGAAAGGAACCAAAGAGTTCACCTTTGTCTGGGAAGGCAAGGACAAAGCCGGCAAGACCGTCCGGGGTGAGTTGCGCGCCAGCGGTGACGCTGTGGTCAACGCCACTTTGCGGCGCCAGGGTATTTTGGTTACCAAAGTCAAGAAGCAGGGCTTCAGGAAAGGCGGGAGGGTATCCGACAAGGACATTACGCTTTTCACCCGACAGCTTGCAACGATGATGAAAGCCGGCGTGCCGCTGCTGCAGTCATTTGATATCGTCGGCAAAGGGCACGCGAACCCAGCGGTGGCGCGCCTGCTGTTTGAGCTCAAGACCGAGGTTGAAACCGGTTCCAGTTTGAATCAGGCTTTTCGCAAGTATCCGCTGTACTTCGACCCGTTGTTTTGCAATCTGGTGGCGGCCGGCGAACAGGCGGGTATTCTGGAAACCCTGCTCGACAGGCTCGCCTCGTACAAGGAAAAAATCCTCGCCATCAAGAGCAAGATCAAATCGGCGCTCTTCTATCCAATATCGATCATCGTCGTAGCTTTTGTCATTACCGCGGTGATCATGATTTTCGTGATCCCGGCTTTCAAGCAGGTATTTAGCAGCTTCGGCGCGGAATTGCCGGGACCGACGCTGGTGGTCATGGCGGTATCCGATTTCTTTGTCAGTTATTGGTGGGCGATATTCTCCGCGATCGGTGGCGGCTTTTACTTCTTTTTCGAGTCATGGAAACGCTCGAAGGCCATGCAGCTTTTCATGGACAAGGCCATACTCAAGGCGCCGGTATTCGGTGACCTGGTGCGCAAGGCAACCATCGCACGCTGGACGCGTACCCTTTCGACCATGTTCGCCGCCGGTGTGCCATTGGTTGAGGCGCTTGATTCGGTTGGTGGCGCGTCCGGCAACCAGGTTTACGTGATCGCGACCAAGGCGATCCAGGGCGAGGTGGCAACCGGTACCAGTCTGACGGTTGCCATGCAGAATGCGCAAGTGTTCCCCAGCATGGTGATTCAGATGGTGTCGATCGGCGAGGAATCCGGCGCGCTGGATTCCATGCTTTCGAAGGTGGCCGACTTTTTCGAAGCCGAGGTCGATGACGCCGTGGAGGCCTTGTCGAGTCTGATGGAACCAATGATCATGGTGGTGCTGGGTACGCTGATCGGTGGCATGGTGATTGCGATGTATTTGCCGATCTTCAAGCTTGGCGCAGTGGTCTGATCAGCATCATGGTGGATCACAAGCGGCGCTTGACAGCGCCGCTTCCTTTTCATGGTTGAGTTATTTCGGCAACAACCGCTACTTTTGTCTGGCGCGATATGCTTGCTCGGGCTTGCGGTCGGCAGTTTCCTCAATGTAGTCATCTATCGCTTGCCGCGCATGATGGAGCACGGCTGGCTGCTGGAGATCGAGGAGCATCTGCTTGATCGCGCCTGGCCGGTCCCCGAGGCGTTAAGCACATTCCTCAAGGCGCGCACGCGGCGTTTCGACCTTTTCGTGCCGCGCTCCGCATGTCCATCTTGCGGGCACAGTATCGGAGCACTGGAGAATATCCCGGTCATCAGCTACCTTGCCTTGCGCGCCCGCTGTGGCGGTTGCGGTACGCACATATCCGGCCGCTATCCGCTGGTCGAAATCGCAAGCGCATTGCTTTCGGCCCTGGTTGCCTGGCGTTTCGGCTTTTCCCTCGCATGTGCAGCGGCGCTTGTTTTGTGCTGGTCGCTGATTGCACTTGCCTTGATCGACTTCGATACCCAACTCCTGCCAGATTCGATCACATTACCTTTGGTGTGGGCCGGACTGGCGTTCAATTTGTTCGGCGCGCTCACAGATGCGCGCTCCGCCGTGATTGGAGCGATTGCGGGTTATCTGGCGTTGTGGAGTGTTTATTGGCTGTTCAAGCTGGTGACCGGACGTGAGGGCATGGGATTTGGCGATTTCAAGTTGCTGGCGGCCTTGGGAGCGTTCCTTGGCTGGCAGATGCTGCCGTTGATCATATTGGTGTCGTCGGTCGTGGGCGCGGTCATCGGGACTTTTCTGATTATTCTTGCGCGGCGAGGCCGCGAGGTACCCATGCCATTCGGGCCTTATCTGGCCTGTGCCGGTGTAATCGCCTTGTTCGCGGGTGACTGGTTGACTCGTGCATACCTGGATTTCCTGTGACTGCGTTGGCAAAGACCATATCCGGAAAACGGGGTGGCGGCGCAATGGTGGTCGGGCTGACTGGCGGCATCGGCAGTGGCAAGTCAACGGTTGCTGCCGAGTTTGAGAAACTGGGCGTGCCGGTTGTCGACGCCGACACGATAGCGCATGGACTCACCGCGCCGAATGGCTCGGGCATTGGCCCTATCCGGGCGCTGTTCGGAGAACAATTTATCGGATCCGATGGCGCAATGGATCGGCCGCGCATGCGTGCCCACGTGTTTGAGAATCCGCAGGTGCGTGCCCAACTCGAGGCTATCCTGCATCCCATGATCCGCGCGGAGACTGCCCGGCAGCTTGCCGCGCTGCAAGCACCGTACAGTCTTCTCATGATCCCCTTGCTGGTCGAGGCGGCCGCCAGCAATCCGCTGAATTGGCGCGACCGCTATGACCGCATCCTGGTGGCGGACTGCAGCGAGGAGACCCAAGTCCGGCGCGTGATGGCGCGCAACGGTTTTGATCAACCGGCTGTGCGGCGGATCATGGACACGCAGGCGAGCCGCGCGCAACGCCTTCTGCGCGCCGATGATGTGATCGACAACGAGGGTGACTTGGCCGCACTGCGGCCTCAGGTGATGCGTTTGCACCAAAGTTATCTGCACATGGCGGCAGGGCGAACATGAGCAGAAGTCCAAGGCTGGTCCAGATTTCAATTGTCAAGCGCGGGGCCTTGCTTCACAATCGCTGGCAATTGAGTCCGACGCCCGACATTCGTATTCAAATCAGGTGATTACCTACGAATATCCGCTATCCGAACGCATCCGCACGCTGCTGCGACTTGAGGATCTGTTCGACCGAACGCGCTATTTTCTGGCGCGCGAAGACCCGCTCGACCACCATTGCGCACTGGTGGCGATTTTCGAGATCATCGATGTTGCCGGTCGCGCCGACCTCAAGTCCGACCTGATGCAGGAACTTGAGCGCCAGCGCCAGGTGCTATCGACCTTTCGCGGGTCACCCGACGTCGCGCAAGATGCCCTCGATCGGGTACTGCGGGAAGCCGACGAGACTTTTTCCTCGCTGGCCACGAACGCGGGCAAGACCGGGCAGCACCTGCGCGAAAACGAGTGGCTCATGAGCGTCAAGAGCCGCATAAACATTCCGGGCGGCGCCTGTGAATTCGACCTGCCGTCGTATCATTTCTGGCTACACCGCTCGACGGACGCGCGCTTGGCCGACTTGAACGGCTGGCTCGCGCCATTGCTGCCCGTACGCGACGGTATTTCAATTGTGCTGCGCCTGTTGCGCGACAGCGGCAAAGCCGGCGCATTCACGGCGATGCAGGGCCAGTTTCAGCAGATGTTGTCCGGCAAGGTGGCGCAGCTGATACGGGTGCGACTGGACGATGATCTGGCCTTCATTCCCGAAATCAGCGCCAACAAGTATGCCTTGATGATCCGTTTCACTGAACCGGTTGCCGATAGCTCCGGCGCCTGGGGCGGCGCCAGGCCGCGCCAGTCCGAAACCAACGTGTCTTTCGAGTTGACTTACTGCAACTTGTAGGCAGGCGCATGCCGGCCAGCGTAGCATGTCCGACTTGTGGTGCCGAGGTGGTTTGGTCGACGGAAAGCCGCTTTCGGCCTTTCTGCTCAGACCGGTGCCGTCTGCTTGACTTGGGCGCCTGGGCCGACGAATCGTATCGTGTTCCGGTGCGCGAAGAACCGGATCCAGGTAGCGAAACCGGCGGCAACTGACGCCGGCTGTCGCGTCAGAGCCACGCGCCACGCATCATGGCAATACCGTGTGCGCTGTTGGCCGTGGCATTCGGCAAGTCCGCCGGTGACATCCCACCCAGCGCGTAGATGGGCAGTTGCGCGTCACGTGCCAGGGCGCCGAAGCGGGTCCAGCCAAGGAATGGGCCGTCGGGGTGTGTTGGCGTGGGGAGCACCGGTCCGAGCACCGCGAAATCGCAGCCGATCGCGAGCGCGCGTCGCAGCTCGACCTCGTCGTGAGCCGAGGCGCCTATCAGCGGAAAATCCGGCCGCTCGCTGACCTTTGCCAGTTGTGTCGCCGTAAGGTGCACTCCGTCGGCGCCGATGGCGTGCGCTAGTTCGACATCCGCATTGACCAGCATGCGCGCGCCGTGGGCGCGGCATCGGGCAAGAACAGCGGCCGCGAAGTTCCTGCGCGTCTCGGGAGCCATTGCACCTTCACGGACTTGCACCAGGCGCAAGCCCGCGCTCAAGGCTGATTCAAGGCGCAGCAGAAAGCCGGCCGCGCCGAGTGTGCCCGCATGGGTGATGGCGTAGACTGCGGGAAGCCCGAGAGCCTTGAGCACTGGACCGTTGGCTGGTAGCATCGGTCCGACGGTTTCTCGACCCGGCACCTGAAACTCGAAACACTGGCCATCAAGCCCGACCGGAACGCCGCGCCAACGCCTGACGCGGAAGAATCGTAGCCGGACCGACGCGTGCTCATAGTCGTGCCGGCGCAACAGCCATGGTTCAGCTTCGAGCACTTCGATTCCGAGTTCTTCGTGGATCTCACGCACAATCGCCTCGAAATGCGTTTCCCCCGGCTCCACTTTGCCGCCCGGAAACTCCCAATAGCCTGCGTAAACCTTTCCTTTTGGTCGTTGGGCCAGCAGGTAACTCCCGTCCGCTCGGGCAATGACGGCGGCAACAACTTCGACCAACTGCGGCATCTACTCTCGGGGCCGGTGTGTGCGACTAGCGACCGGGCTTGCGGCCAAATCTGGCAGGCGTCGCGACGACACTCCTACCCAACTTGCCCGCATGGTCGCGGGCAAACTGCCAGGCGACACGGCCGGAACGCGATCCGCGCTCGATGGTCCATGTCAGCGATTCCGCGCGTGCCTTTTCGATCTCGATTGCATCGCAGCCGAATTGCGCCAGCCAGTGGTCGACGATCGCGAGGTATTCATCCTGGTCGAACGGATAGAAGGAAAGCCAAATGCCGAAGCGCTCCGACAAAGAGACTTTCTCCTCAGCCGACTCACCCGGATGGATTTCCTCGCCTACGTGCTGATACTCGAGATTCTCGTGCATGTATTCAGGCAGGAGGTGGCGCCGGTTGGAGGTCGCGTAAATCAGCATGTTCTCCGATGCTGCATTGACGGACCCGTCAAGTGCCACCTTAAGGGCCTTGTAGCTGGCGTCCCCTTCGTCGAAGGAAAGGTCGTCGCAAAAAATGATGAACCGCTCGGGCCGCTTTTCGACCAGGTCGGTGATCTCCCCCAGATCCACCAGTTCCGACTTGTCGACCTCGATCAGGCGCAATCCTTTGGAGGCATACTTGTTGAGCATGGCCTTGACCAGCGATGACTTGCCGGTACCGCGCGCACCGGTCAGCAGCACGTTGTTGGCCGGCAGGCCATCGACGAACTGGCGCGTGTTCTGCTCCATTGTCTTGCGTTGCCGCTCCACGCCCTGCAGGTTCGAGAGCTTGATTTGAGACAGGCGTGGCACCGCTTGCAGCCAGCCGCGGCCATTGCTCTTGCGCCAGCGAAACGCCACCGCCGACTCCCAATCGGTTGGCTGCGGGGCAGGTGGCAGAACGGCATCGAGGCGGTCGATGAATTGCAATGCGCGGGAGATCAGTGTCTGGAGATCAGTCATACATTTGGTGTCGCGGTGCGCGACGCTTCGGTGTCTGGAACGATGTACTGCAAGCGCCCACCCTGGATTGAGGTGCGGGAACGAGTCAACTCCGATAGTCGGCGTTGATCGAAACGTACTCCTGCGAAAAATCGCAGGTCCAGAGCGTGGTCGAGGCCGCGCCGCGGTTGAGCAAGACGCGTACCGTGATTTCCGCCTGGCGCATGACGCGCTGGCCGTCCTCTTCCCGGTAATCCGAATCGCGGCCACCATTCTTGGCCACCAGCACGTCATCGAGATAAAGATCGATTCCCGCTTGATCAAGGTCGTCTATGCCGGCATAGCCCACCGCTGCGAGAATGCGACCCAGATTCGGATCGGAGGCGAAGAACGCGGTCTTCACAAGCGGTGAGTGGCCGATCGCATACGCCACCTTGCGGCATTCCTCGACCGTGGCTCCACCTTCGACCCGGACGGTGATGAACTTGGTCGCGCCTTCGCCATCACGCACGATGGCCTGCGCGAGTTCGATCGAAAGATCGGTCAGCGCTCGGGCGAACAGCTTGCCGTCGGGGGTATTTATGCCAGTGATCGCGGGCGCTCTTGATTGGCCGGTCGCGATTGCCACAAACGAGTCGTTGGTCGAGGTGTCGCCGTCCACGGTGATCGCGTTGAACGAGGCATCAGCGGCGCGGCCGAGCAGCGCATCAAGGACATGCTGCGAAACGCGCGCATCGGTGGCAATGAAGCCGAGCATGGTCGCCATGTTGGGCCGGATCATGCCGGCGCCCTTGGCGATCCCCGTAAGCGTTACTGACTCGCCGCCGATCGAAACCACGCGCGACGCCGCTTTCGGCAAGGTATCGGTCGTCATGATGGCTGTAGCCGCGTCCAGCCAGCTGGCACTGCCGCGTGATGCTGTGACGTCAGGCAGGCCCTTCAAAAGGCGCTCCATGGGCAATTGCTCCATGATGACACCGGTGGAAAACGGCAGCACTTGCTCGGCGCCAATGCCAAGCTGAAGGGCCAGGCTGGCGCACGTAGCACGTGCGTTGGCCAGCCCCAGAGCACCGGTTCCGGCATTTGCGTTGCCGGTGTTGACGAAGAGCGCCCTGATTCCGGAACCATTGCGCAAGTGCTCGCGGCATACCGTGACCGGGGCTGCGCAAAAACGGTTGCGCGTGAAGACACCGGCAACGCTTGAACCAGGCGCGAGCCAAAAGAGCAGCAGATCGCGGCGATTCGCCTTGCGAATGCCTGCTTGCGCAACTGCAAGCTCGACGCCCGGAACGGCAAGCAGTTTGCTGGCGAGGGGGGCACTCAGGTTGACCGGCAAAGCGAGCTCCGACAGATTGTTGGGACGGGCATTGCCCGCAAGCCGGTTCGGCTCGCGGCCTCAAATTTCACGCAAGTTTTCCATGACACTGCTTGAACTTTTTGCCCGAGCCGCAGGGACAGGAGTCGTTGCGCCCCACCTTCTTGGTAAAGCGCTTGAACGGTGCCAGCGCCTCGGAGGGCTCGTCGGGTTCCGCATTGGCAAGCGCATGCTGGAGCCGCATGCGGGCTTCCAGTTCATCCGCTTCGCGCTTGGCTTGTGCTTCGGCAGCTTCGACTTCCTCGCGCGATCGCACGCGTACGGTCATGAGTGTCTTGGTGACGTCGTGCTTGACGCTTTCGAGGAACGATTGAAACAGCTCGAACGCTTCGCGCTTGTATTCCTGCTTGGGATTTTTTTGGGCATATCCGCGCAGATGGATGCCCTGGCGCAGGTGGTCCAGTGCCGCCAGATGCTCGCGCCAATGATGGTCAATGGACTGCAACATGACCGAGCGCTCGAACGATGACCAGTTGTCGCGACCCACGGTCTCGACTTTGGCCTGATACGACCTCGCAGCGATACCGGCGACCCGACCGAGGATGTCCTCGTCGTTGAGGTTCTGGTCGGCCTCGGCCCACTTGTGCACCGGCGCATCCAGGCCCCAGTCATCATTGAGAATGGTGGTCAAGCCATCAAGATCCCATTGTTCCTCAACGCTGTCGGCAGGTACATGGGTGCGTACCAACTGCGCGAACACGCCTGCGCGCAGGCTGTCGACGGTTTCCGTGATGTCGTCGGAGTCAAGCAACTCATTGCGTTGCTGGTAAACCACTTTGCGCTGGTCATTCGCCACATCGTCGTACTCAAGCAACTGCTTGCGCATGTCGAAGTTGCGCGCCTCGACCTTGCGCTGTGCCGATTCGATCGAGCGGGTGACGATTCCCGCCTCTATGGCCTCGCCATCCGGCATGTTCAGGCGATCCATGATCGCCTTGACGCGATCGCCGGCGAAAATGCGCAGCAGCGGATCCTCGAGGGAAAGGTAAAAGCGTGATGATCCGGCGTCGCCCTGGCGACCAGAACGCCCGCGCAACTGGTTATCCACACGCCGCGATTCGTGGCGCTCCGTGCCGATGATATGCAGCCCGCCAGCGACGAGTACCTGATCGTGCAGTGCTTGCCACTCTTCACGCAGCTGACTGGCGCGCTGGCTCTTTTCGGCGTCGGCAAGGTTCTCGGTAGCTTCCACCAGGTCGACTTGCTTTTCGACGTTGCCGCCCAGCACGATATCGGTGCCGCGACCGGCCATGTTGGTGGCGATCGTGATCATTTTCGGCCGACCGGCTTGCGCGACGATTTCCGCCTCGCGGGCGTGCTGCTTGGCATTGAGAACCTGATGCGGCAACTTGTGCTTGTCGAGCATGCCGGAGAGCAACTCCGAGCTTTCGATCGAGGTGGTGCCCACCAGCACCGGCTGGCTCCGCTGAAAGCAATCGGCGATGTCGGCGATGATCGCATTGGATTTCTCGCGCGCCGTGCGAAACACCTGATCAAGCCGGTCCTTGCGCACCATCGGTCGGTGGGTTGGTATCAGCACAGTTTCAAGCCCGTAAATTTCCTGGAATTCGTAGGCCTCGGTATCGGCGGTGCCGGTCATGCCCGCCAGCTTGCGGTACATGCGGAAGTAGTTCTGGAAGGTGATTGACGCGAGAGTCTGATTCTCGGCCTGGATCGCCACATTCTCTTTCGCCTCGACTGCCTGATGCAGTCCGTCGGACCAGCGACGGCCGCTCATCAGGCGACCGGTGAATTCGTCGACGATGATCACCTCGTCGCTTTGGACTACGTAATGCTGGTCACGATGATAAAGGTGTGTCGCCCGCAGCGAGGCATACAAGTGGTGCATCAGGCCGATATTCTGCGGCTCATACAGGCTGCCGCCCTCTGGCAGCAGCTTGAGCCGCCCCAAAATCTCCTCCGCATGCTCGAAGCCCTTCTCCGAGAGGTGCACCTGATGTGCTTTCTCGTCGACCCAGAAGTCACCTGGAGGTTCAGGTTGGTCCGGTTTGGGTTCCGACGCCATGCGCGTGAGCAGAGGCGCCACCTCGTTCATCTTGTAGTAAAGCTCGGTGTGATCGTCAGCCTGGCCGGAAATGATCAATGGCGTCCGCGCTTCGTCGATCAGGATCGAGTCCACCTCGTCGACAATCGCATAGTTCAGCGCGCGTTGCCGGCGACCGCCCTTTTCATGCTCAAGGTTGTCGCGCAGGTAGTCGAAGCCGAATTCGTTGTTGGTGCCATAAGTGATGTCGCAGGCATACGCCGACTGCTTTTCGGCGGTATCTGATTCCGACAGGTTCACGCCGACAGTCAGCCCAAGAAAGCTGTAGAGTTTGCCCATCCACTCGGCATCACGTCGCGCCAGGTAGTCGTTGACCGTCACCACATGGACGCCTTTTCCGGTCAGTGCGTTGAGATAGGCTGGAAGGGTCGCGACAAGGGTCTTGCCTTCGCCGGTGCGCATCTCCGCTATCTTGCCGTAGTGCAGCGCCATGCCACCAACCAGTTGCACATCGAAATGGCGCATCGCGAGTGCGCGCTTGCCGCCTTCGCGCACCATGGCGAAGGCTTCGGCAAGGACTTCATCAAGTGCCGTACCGTCCTGAACCCGCGTTTTCAGTTGATCCGTCCTGGCACGCAGTTCGGCGTCGGTCAACTTCGCCAGTTCAGGTTCCAGTGCGTTGATCGACGCCAACTTGCGCGAATATTCCTTGAGCAGTCGGTCATTGCGACTGCCGAAAATCTTCTTGAGTAATCCGGTGACCATGGAGAGCTATCGTGTGATCTTACTTGGCGTTTGGCCGCGCGAATCCGCGTGCGATTTTGGGCTTGAAAGGAACGTACAACGCAGGCTACGAGGGTTCGGGGCGCGGAAAACCGGGGACGCGGCTCTGCGGATTACCGCCGATGTCCCGTCAACAGAGTCTCGGTTCAGCGCAGGTTTCGCGGCCACTTTAGCAACACACCCAAGTAGCAGCCGACGCCACTCCTCCAAGCCTTCATTTTACCATGCGCCCAACCCGCGCCTGCGGCCGACCGGTGCCCGCGGGTGCGATTCAAACTGATGTGGGGACGCGGTTAAGTGGCGCAACATTCGGATCGCTTGCCCAACATTGATCCCAGCTCCAACCATACGACACATCAGTTTGAATCGCACCCGGTGCCCTTAACCAGTGTCGGGCGGCTTGGTACTTTGGCTACCGAGGAAGTACAGGCGTGCCTTTGGCCACCTCGCGGGAAACGCCAGTCCGTGGTGGCTGCGATGCCGGTTGCGCAGCCTGCAAGAACTTGGCGGGATTTTGTGCTTGCCCTTTGTAACGCACTTCGAAATGCAAATGAGGCCCCGTGGACCGTCCGGAAGAGCCGACTTCGGCGATCTTCTGACCGCGCTTGATGATATCGCCCGCTTTGACCAGCACGATCGAGGAGTGTGCGTAACGCGTGACGATGTCTCCGCCGTGGTCGATCTCGATCATGTTGCCGAACGAATGATGCCACTCGGCCGCGATTACGACGCCACCCGCAGCGGCGACGATCGGCGCACCATGCTGCGTGATGAAGTCGATCCCTTCGTGCATCGCCGATTGCCCGGAGATGGGATCTATGCGCAGACCAAATCCGGAAGCGTTGTATTCGGCATTGACGGGTAAGGCTGTCGGCAGTCGCTTGGACTTCAGCTTGGCGTGGAATAACTCCGATTCGGCGACATTGAGGTGATCAGACCGGTTTTCGAGGCCGCGCGCGAGTTGATCCAGCTCGCGCGTGAAATCCTGCATCGACAAATCACGCACCGGCTCTGTCACCGCGCCGCCTCTGCCCGGCGGGTCGCTGTTCCGGAATTCCTGCGGTTTCAGGCCTGCCAATCCGGACACACGTTCGCCCAGAGCATCGAGCCGCATTAGCTGGGCTTGCATTTCTCCGAGCTTGATGGCCATCGCATTGAGGTTCTGGCGCATGAACTCGTCGTTCTTGCGCATGCCATCTGCTTGCGCACTGTTGAGCATGGATTCAAGGATCGGCAACTTGATGGACGCCGCGTACTTGATGCCGAAATAATAGATCGCGGCCGCGCCGCACAGCATCGTCACTGCCGCGAAAGCGGTGGCGAGCGTGAGATGGCGTACAGTCAGGGTCACAGAGCGTGGCGTTGCAAGACGATGTGCGAAGACAATAATATGCATTCCTGCCTACTTTCCTTGAATCGTACGTAGAGACCCGATTCCCCAACAAGCTGCGCGCATGCGATTTGACCCTGCAAAGCAATTGGCAGGCGCCTACCTGGCGCGCGCCGAAAATCTCGAGTCACTCGCTGGACGAGCGCTCGATTTGATCGTACTGCGTCGCTTATATCGGGAGAATATGCCTGCGGGACTCTCGCATGCCAGCGAACTGCTCAACTTCAGGAACGGGATCGTAGTCGTCTCCGCCGACCACAGTGCGGCGGCTGCCAAAATCAAGCAACTAACCCCCCGTCTTACTGCATTGTTTCTCGAAAAGGGCTGGCAGGTTAGCGCAATCCAGGTACAAGTTCAAGAACTCAAACCTCGTTGATAGTCAACGGTCTTTGTGTCGAAGTGTCGGAGAGCGTTGACCACCAAGGGCAAACGTGTTCCCCGACTGCAAAATAGTGTTTCGCGAATCGGAGTGAGCGCGCGCTAACATGAGCGATTGGATTTTGGCCATCCGTTGCGAAATTGGCATCCACAGGTGCGGCTTCGCGCTCTCGGCCTGTTGTACTTCGTGAGCGTAACTTTCAGGGTGTGCCGACCGATTTCTCGCCACCTTTCTTGTGCATGGCGATGTAGCGAGCGTGCGATTTTGTGCGGCACCTGACAGCGACGCAGTCGCACTTTCGCTGGCAGCGACTCATCGGCGCCACCCAAGTCCGTCAGCCAGCTAGAAGCGACGCTGATCGAGTTCGGAATGACAAGTTGCGATTGCACGCCGTTTAGGCTGAACCGGCCCTTCGTCAACCGCCTACAGCAACGCCAATCGCTCCAGCACCAGAACCGCAAAAAACAGGACGCCGCCAGCGATTGCCGCGGCGAAGATCCGCCGCGCAAGGCGCCAATAGAGCGGGTTGCGAGTCCAGACGTATAGCGCGATTGATACACATACGCCAAGGCCGGCGAGCAGGAAAATCCAGCGTGCTATGAGCATCGCGCCTGACCCATAGCGCGCCTTTGCCTGCATTTGCCCACTGCCCCTACCATGCCGTGGCGAGGTTGCCCTGGGGCGGCATGCGCGCGTATACCGGGCTCGCAGCTTCATTTTCGAACACTACGAACTCCCACGCATCCGCCCGTTCCACCAGCGTACGCAGCAAGCGATTATTGAGCGCGTGTCCTGATTTGTGCGCCGAGTAGGAGCCTATGATGGGGTGACCAAGGAGGTAGAGGTCGCCGACCGCATCGAGAATCTTGTGCTTGACGAATTCATCGGCATAGCGCAAGCCATCGCTGTTGAGAACGCGAAACTCGTCCATCACGATGGCGTTGTCCATGCTGCCGCCCAGTGCCAGGCCACCGGCGCGCAGGGCTTCGACATCCTGCATGAAACCGAATGTGCGCGCGCGCGCGATTTCCCTCGCATACGGCGTAACGGCGAAGTCGACGGTCGCCGACTGTCCTGTCTGATCTACCGCTGGATGCTTGAAGTCGATACTGAAAGTCAGACGGAAGCCCTCGAATGGCTCAAGCCGGGCCCATTTTGCTCCCGCGCCATCGCCATCGCGGACTTCTACAGACTTGATGAGCCGGACAAACTTCTTTGCGGCATTTTGCTCGATGATGCCGGCGGATTGCAGCAGGTATACAAAAGGGGCGGCGCTACCGTCGAGGATCGGAATCTCTGCCGCGGTAACCTCCACCAGTGCATTGTCGAGGCCCAGCCCTGCCATGGCAGACATGATGTGTTCGACAGTCGAAATTCGCACGTCGCCTGCCACTCCTTCGGCAATAAGGCAGGAGGACATGCGCGTATCTCGCACCGCTTCCGGGCTTACCCGAATGTGAACCGCGGGCAGGAGATCGGTGCGCACAAAAACAATGCCGGAATCCGGCGCACCGGGATGCACCGTCAAGCGAACCTTTTCGCCGGTGTGAAGACCGACGCCGGTAGCCGTTACCGATTGCTTGAGAGTGCGTTGCTTGAGCATTTCAGGTGATCGGACGCCCGCATGCAGACAGGACCGCGCTCGCATGTGACAGCGTCGCAGCATGGATGCTCCAAACCATCGCCGGTCGACATGCGCCTTCCCGAAACCCGGCCAAAGCCGGGTCAAACCGACAGGCGCGTGCGGCGACCGAATTTCAAACCTGGGTCATCAAGGTTTCGGCATTGCTCACGTCGAATTTGCCGGGTGCTTCGCGATTGAGAGACTTGACCACGCCGTCGACGACATACATCGAATAACGGTCGGATCGAACGCCCATGCCGCGCGCCGTCAAGTCGAGTGTCAGACCCAGGGCCTGGCTGTAGGCGCTGCTGCCGTCGGCCATCATGCGTACCTTGCCAGCTGCTTTTTGCTCGCGGCCCCAGGCGCCCATGACGAAGGCATCGTTGACGGAAATGCACCAGATCTCATCGACGCCCTTGGACTTCAATGTGTCGTGGTTCGCCAGGTATCCGGGGACATGTTTGGCCGAGCAAGTTGGCGTAAACGCGCCGGGCAGGCCGAAAATGGCGATCTTCTTGCCTTTGACCATGTCCTCGACTTTAAAGGAATTTGGTCCGACCGCGCAGCCATTGCCTTCCACCTCGATGAATTCCGAAAGGACGCCTGCTGGCAGTACGTCCCCAATCTTGATAGTCATGCTGGTATCTCCTTTAGTTCGAACGGTGCGAATCAAAATCCGGCGGCGCCAGGTACACGCAAAGACTAAACCTTCGCCACTGGGCCGCTATTGTAGCGTCGCGAACTTCTGTCGCAAACCGGATTTTTCCGGAACGTGACAATTCTAGGCAAACACACCTGTGCGCGCAGGGATTGCGGTCGGCCCCGGCGCAGGCGCATTATCAACCTTGCGGCCTGCCCCAGCAATCGCGCACCTCGATTACCGGGGCAGGACGCGTAGTGCTCCAGGCGCGACGGCTTGCGCTTAGAATAAACTCATGACACTTGCGCGCAGCGCTGTGCATCCGAGAGTAAGGAATGACATGACCATTGTCGCAATGGGCCGGGAAATGGGTAGTCAGGGCAAGGCGGTTGCCGATGGCGTAGCCGCCGGGCTCGACGCCGTCGTCGTGCATTACGAGCTCATCGATCATATGGCGGACCGCAATCGCGTGCGCAAGAGCCATGTAGTGAGGCTGCTCGAGGAAGGAGACGATCTGGCGCGGCCTCTGACTGCCGAAGAGACGTTGCCGACCATACTTTCCGCAACCGAGATTCTGGACATAGCTTCGATTCCCGAGAGCGTTGTGTTGCGAGGCTGGGGCGGCGTGGCCCTGCTGCGCGGCGTGCCGCATGTCGTACGGGTGCGCATTACCGCCCCGATCGAGGTGCGTGTGCGCAACCTGATGACCAGTGTCAAGCAAGCCGACGAGGCCATGATCCGCGAAGAGATCAGTCTGTTTGACGAAGCCCATGCTGCGATCATGAAGCGCCACTTCGATGTCGATTACAGGGATCCGGCACTTTACGACCTGGTGCTGGACACCAGCGAGTTGCCGCCAGCGCAATGCGCGCAGTGCATCGTCGACTTCACGCGCGACAAGCGTTTCATCGAAACCCGCACTTCGCGCATGCGCCTGGTGAGTCTGACCACCCAGGCACACGTACTGGCCTTGCTCAAGTTGCATCCGCCGACACGTCACCTGGATATCGGCGTGACCGCGCGTGACGGCATTGTCGCTTTAACCGGTGAAGTGGCATCTGCCGACCTGAAGGCGCGCTGCGAACTGGTCGCATTGCGGGTGCCTGGCATCAGCGTGGTACACAACAACTTGCGAGTCGCGGTGCAGTAACCTGTCGGACCGAGGGAGCGCCGGTGCGAAAGTCGGCGACTGCGGGCCATGCATTTTTCACCACCTTCGTGGCACATGGCCGTGCAACGGGCCTGCAAATGCGGCAAGAACCGCCCTCCGGTTCACCGCACCATTCCCGAAAGACCCCAACTAGCCGTGATTGTTGGCCGCCGAGGTCCGCCGCAGGAGTCCCGACAGGGCGAATGCGGACAGGGCTGTGTTTCAACGCAAGCGTGGCGCACCGCCGCCCATGAATCTGCCCATGCCGCGCATCATCTTCGCAAGGCCCCCCTTCTTCATTTGCTTCATCATCACCTGCATCTGCTCGAACTGCTTCAACAGGCGATTGACTTCCTGTACCTGGACTCCAGCGCCTTTGGCGATCCGCTGTTTGCGTTTGGCCTTGATAAGGTCCGGGTGGGCCCGCTCGCTTGCAGTCATCGAATTGATGATCCCCTCCATCCGCTTGACTTCCCGTTCGGCGCGGTCAAGATCGGCACTCTGCGCGGCCTGGGTGATGTGCGAAGGTAGCTTGTCCATCAGGCCGGACAAGCCGCCCATATTGCGCATTTGGCCAATCTGTCCCTTGAAGTCTTCAAGGTCGAAGCCTTGTCCCGAGCGCATTTTGTCGGCGACTTTTTTGGCAACGTCGACATCAATGCTTTTTTGGGCTTCCTCGACCAGTGAAAGGATGTCGCCCATGCCGAGGATTCGGCCGGCCATGCGTTCCGGATGAAACACTTCGATCCCGGAGAGCTTTTCGCCAATGCCCGCAAACTTGATCGGCGCGCCTGTTATATGGCGCACCGAAAGGGCGGCGCCGCCTCGGGCGTCACCGTCGAGTTTGGTGAGGATCACCCCGGTCAGCGGCAGCGCGTCATGAAATGCCTTTGCCGAGTTGACCGCGTCCTGGCCAAGCATCGCGTCAACCACGAACAAGGTCTCGATCGGATCGGCGGCACCGTGCAACGCCCGGATTTCGTCCATCATCGCCGTATCGACGCCGAGCCGCCCGGCCGTGTCGACGATCAGAACGTCGTGGTAGTGGGTTTTGGCCCAGGTGATCGCCGCTGCAACGATTTCAGTGGGCTTCTGATCGGTGCTCGAGGGAAAGAAATCCGCGCCGGCCTGCGCCGCCACAGTCTCAAGCTGCTTGATCGCGGCTGGTCGATAGATGTCTGTGGACACGACCAGGACTTTTTTTCTGTGTTGCTCGCCGATCAGCTTCGCCAGCTTGCCGGCGGTCGTCGTCTTGCCGGCGCCTTGCAGCCCGGCAAGCAGGATCACAGCCGGCGGCGACGTCGCGAAATTGAGTGGACTGGCGTCCCCGCCCATGATGGCTGCGAGTTCGCGGTTGACTACACCGACCAGCGCCTGCCCCGGAGTCAGGCTGCCGACAACCTCGGTGCCCTGGGCTTTTTCCTTGACGCGCGCGATCAGGTCGCGCACCACCGGTAGCGCCACGTCGGCTTCAAGCAAGGCCATGCGCACTTCACGCAACATCTCAGCCATGTTGGCTTCGGTCAAGCGCGCTTCGCCTTTAAGCGTTTTGACAACTCTGGAGAGCCGACTGGTGAGGTTGTCTAGCATTGTGGTATTTGCGAGCGCCTTGTTGCACTACAATCATTTGATGGCCAAGATTTTACTCCACGCCTCTTCCGGACTCGTATACGCGATGCTCGCCCTGCACTTCTGGCGCAGTCGCTGGCAGCTGGGTGGCACGGCTGCGGCCGGGAGCACCAGATTGCGCGTCTGGGAGCGGTGTGTCCTCACGGCCGCGGTTTTTCTGCACGCGATTGCTATTGCCCACGACATGCTGGGGGACGTCGAGTTTCGCTTCGGCTTTGCGCACGCCCTGTCGATCATGGCCTTGCTTGCGCTGGTCTTCTATGGCGTGGAAAGCATGTTCTACCCACTGGAGGGGATGCCCGCACTGGTGCTGCCGCCCGCCGCCTTGTGCGCGTTCATGCCGGCGTTTTTCGCGGGCGCGCTGATGACCGGCAAGACTACAGCGCCGGCGTTTGTTGCGCATGTAATCATCGCGATGGGGGCCTATGCCTTCATTGCCATCGCCGCAGCGCATGCGACGCTGATGGCGATCATCGAGAGGCGCCTGCACTCACCCGGCCGGCACGCGGCGCCGGCAGGACTGCCGCCGCTGCTCACGATGGAACGCCTGTTGTTCCAGATGCTTGCCGCCGGTTTCGTGCTCTTGACCTTGACGCTCGCCAGTGGCGTTGTGTTCTCCGAAGAGATCTTCGGTCGTGCCCTGCGCTTCGACCACAAGACGGTGTTCAGCTTGATCGCATGGCTGATCTTTGCCGTATTGTTGCTGGGCCGCCATGCCTATGGTTGGCGTGGCCGCGCCGCTTTGCATGGCACATTCGCGGGGTTCGGCATGTTGTTGCTGGCCTATATCGGCACGCGCTTCGTGCTGGAAGTCGTGCTGAACCGCGTCTGAAGCTGGATCATGCCTACGAAAACACGGCACCAGCCCCTCTATCGCCGAATCACACACGGCAGTCTTGAATCAGTTCGATACGATCCAGGAGCGGCTCTTGGTCCCTGCTGGTTCATTCGGTCTTTCCCTACGCTTGTCAGCGCGGTTCGAGCGAGCGCGTGCGCGCGGGCATGTCGCTGTCGACGTGATGGCTGGCGAGGGGGCCTGCTCCACCCGGTAGGCAGAGCCTGAATGGGAAAACTTGCCCTCCTTCTGCTGGTGGTAATTGCGGCCGTGTTGTGGTTTCGCTACAAGTCCGGGGCGGCAGTGACGCGCGCCAAACCAGGACCGGCGCCTGCGGTCGAGCAAATGGTCGCATGCTCAGAATGCGGCGTACACCTCCCCTTGAACGACGCTCTGTGTGACAAGGCCGGGCGTCCTTTTTGCGGCCAACCGCACCTGGATGCTGCGGCGGGCAAAAAGTGAGTTCAGCCAGTCTGCTCGATCCGGCGGCGGGGTTCGGAAGTTTGCCGCCAGCGGTGCCGGACGCCTTCTGGAAGTCACTGGGCTACTTCAATTTGTCCCGTCTGATTCTGGCCGGCGTGTTGCTGATCGCCATCGGCATGTATGGTGACAGCCGGGTCTTTGGCGCCACGGACCCGGCGCTGTTCTATCGGGTCTGCATAGCGTATTTTTTTCTTGCGCTGATATTTTGGTGGGCTCTGGGAAAGATACGTACGATGTTCCCGGTGCATCTGGCAGTACACGCGGTCACCGACATGTTTGTGATCGCCTTGTTGCTGCATGCGAGTGGCGGCATCAGGTCCGGACTGGGCATCCTGCTTCTAATGCCGCTGGCGGCCGCTGCGTCGGTATCCGGCGGGCGTACTTCGCTGTTCTACGCAGCGCTGGCTACATTCGCGTTGTTTGCCGAGAATACCTATTGGGTCGTGCAGTACGAAATAGGCTGGACCGACTACTTTCCGGTTGGTCTTCTTGCCGCAGGTTGCTTCACCGTGGCGTTGGTTACCAATCGACTGGCAAAGAGGCTGATCGCGAACGAAGATCTTGTGCGCAAGCGCTCGGCCGATTTGCGCAATCAGATCGAAATCAACCGACTGGTAGTGCGCGACATGCCAAGCGGGGTGCTGGTGGTCGACATCGGGGGCGCGGTGCGCCTCGCCAATCCCGAAGCCGAACGTTTGCTCGGCCATACGGGCCTGCACGGCAGGGATTTGGCGACACTCGCGCCGGCGCTCGCTCAGGCGGGCTTTGGCTGGCGCGATTCCGGTGCTTCAGGCCGGGCGCAACTGGAGATCGCCGGCCGCAATGTCCACGTTCGATTGCTCAATGCGGCGGGCGGCGCGGACGGTGCCTTGCTGATGTTCCTCGAGGACGCCAGCAAGCTCAAGGTGCAGGCACAACAGGTGAAGCTCGCCGCGCTCGGGCGCCTGACCGCCAATATCGCACATGAAATCCGCAATCCGCTGTCCGCCATCGGTCACGCTTCGGAGCTGCTTGCCGAGGAGACCTCGATGCTTCCCCAGGTGGCGCGCCTGACGCGCATCATCGCTGACAACACCGCCAGGCTCGATCGCATTGTGCAGGAAGTGTTACAGCTCAATCAGCGTGACCGTGCCGTAGCCGAGAAATTGCCATTGGTGGCGTTCCTGCAAGCGTTCGTAGACCAGGTGAGTCAAGCCGAGAAAATGCCGCGCGATGCGTTTTTGCAGCGCCTGCCTGCCTCGGCGTTTGTATACTTCGATCGGCAGCATCTGCATCGTATTCTGTGGAACCTCGTGAGCAACGCGTGGCGCCACTGCCGTCAGCGTTCTGCGTCGATCCAGATCGAGGTTTCGGTGGCGGGAGATCAAATGATTGAGCTACTGGTGATTGACGACGGTCCCGGGGTAAGCGAGGAACATGCGGGCAAGTTGTTCGAGCCCTTCTCTACCACCGAGTCGCGTGGTACCGGACTCGGACTCTTCATTGCCCGCGAGTTGGCGGAAGCCAACCGTGCGATGCTTGAATTCGTACCGTTGGCAGAGCGCGACCGGCGCGCCGACCAGGCACCTGGCGGCAGTGGCGCTGTTTTCAGGCTCATGATGGAAGGCCATGGCTAGCTCACGCGTGGCCGCGCCGGCGCAGCGCAAGTCAGGATCGAGCGCGCGCAATCCGCGCGTACTGGTGGTGGATGACGAAGCGGACCTGCGCGAGTTGCTTGAACTGACGTTGGTGCGCATGGGGCTCGATGTAGATCAGGCAGACGGCGTCGGAGGCGCGCGGGCGCTGTTGTTACAGCGCAGCTATGACCTGTGCCTGACCGACATGCGGATGGCCGATGGCGACGGCCTTGAACTGGTACGCCTTGTGTGCGAGCAATATGGCAACACCCCGGTGGCGGTAATCACGGCCTACGGCAGCACCGACAACGCTGTTGCCGCGCTCAAGGCAGGCGCGTTCGACTATCTGGCCAAACCAGTTGCATTGGAGCAATTGCGTACATTGGTGCGATCGGCCATCGACGTGCCGGCGCGGGCGCAGGGCGCTTCGGCGCAAGTGCACGGGCGTGCGTTGCTTGGTGACTCACCAGCCATGAACGAGGCGCGTCACATGATCGATCGGATCGCCGCCAAATTGGCGCCAGTCTACATTACGGGCGAATCCGGTACCGGAAAAGAGCTGGCTGCCCGCCGCATTCACGGGTTGAGTGGGCGCGGTGGCGCGTTTGTGGCGGTCAATTGCGGCGCCATTCCCGAGAGCCTGATGGAAAGCGAGTTCTTCGGTTATCGAAAGGGCGCCTTCACCGGCGCCGACGAGGATCGTGCCGGTTTTTTCCAGATGGCCGATGGGGGCACCCTGTTTCTTGACGAAATCGCTGATTTGCCGCTGATCATGCAAGTGAAGCTGTTGCGCGTTATTCAGGAGAAGCAGGTACGGCGACTGGGCAGTTCGACCGAGGATTTGGTTGACGTTCGCATCGTCAGCGCGACGCATCAGAATCTTGCGGCTTTGGTCAGTGCCGGGCGATTCAGGCAGGACCTCTTGTATCGCCTCAACGTGATTGAAATCAAGATGCCCGCCTTGCGCGAATTCCGTGAGGACATCCCTGCGCTTGCCAAGGCGATTCTGCAGCGCTTGGCAAACGAGAACGGACAGGCGGCCTCGCTGAGTGAGGATGCGCTACGAGACTTGGCCGCGTACGATTACCCTGGCAATGTGCGCGAACTCGAAAACGTGCTCGAGCGGGCAATGGCGCTGGCCACCGGCGATTCGATCGATGGCGCGGATCTACGACTTACACCGCTGCTGGCGTGCGCGCGCGCGCCGGCCGGCGGAGGTACCGGCGACACCCGCGACGCTGCAGAGGCGCCCTCGGAGCTATCGTTGCAGGAGTCACTGGATCATACCGAGCGTGAGCTGATCATGGCCGCGCTGGAGGCATGCGCACAAAATCGGACTGCCGCTGCCAAGCGGCTTGGCGTTACTTTCCGCTCTCTTCGATATCGACTGCAAAGGCTCAACATTGCCGATTAAGAGCCGGCCGCGTAAACAGGTGGTCAACACATTGGCGCATGCGGGCTGGCATCCGCAGGCGCGTCGCATAAGCTCACCCAATAGCGATGCCCGGCCGCCGGGGATTCGGGTGGTACTGTTGGTGATTCACAACATAAGCCTGCCGCCAGGCCGGTTCAGCGGCCCTGCAATTGAACAGCTCTTTACAAATCGGCTCAATGCCGACGCGCACCCTTACTTCCGCAGGATCGCCGCATTGCGGGTTTCGGCGCACTTCCTGATTCGTCGCAATGGCGAGTTGCTGCAATTCGTTGGCTGTACCGAGCGTGCCTGGCACGCGGGTGTTTCTACATGGCACGGGCGCCCGCGGTGCAATGACTTTTCCATCGGGATCGAGGTCGAGGGTACCGATACGCGGCCGTACACGTCGCGGCAATACACACGCCTTGCGCGGCTGACGCGAGCTTTGGTTGCGGCATTTCCCGATATCGCTGGTGTGGCCGGTCACGATGAAATCGCGCCCGGTCGCAAAACCGATCCGGGACGCAGCTTCGACTGGAGGCGTCTGGTGCGTGAGTCCGGCGTGCCGCCAGGCATGCGCGAACTTTGATGCCGATACTGCGGTGCTGAATCAAAAACTCTTGCGCGACTGGAAATCCTATACTAGACTTGGGTCTCGTTGGTATGTGGTACACCAGATGTTGTGGCTGGATTCAATCTAGGCACTTCGAGATATTTTGATTCGGTTTGGCAAGCACGGGCAAGGCGGGGGTCACACCCGAGTGGTGTCAGTTGAGGGGAAGGCCAGGGTTTTTGACCGCGACCGGCGAGGTTTGAGCCGCAGGACTGACGCCGTGAGGAGAGGCGGTCCATGCGCGACTCGTTGTGATTTCGGGCACATCACCGGCGCATCAGGGTGTTCTTTTTCTGCATAACGGCTTGTTCCATGCAGTCCGTCAAGCGTGCGTATCTGATTGTTCCAACACGATGAGCGGTATTACCTGCCGGCAAGTCGTTTGATCGGCCACAAATTTCAGGAGACTGAGTCAATGCAGTCAATTCAACGAAGTGAAGTCGGCTTGGCCGATGCCGCAGTGCTGGCCCAAGCCGGGAAGGCTGCTGCGAAGCCGCTGGACGCGGCGGCTTTGCAGACGCAATTCCGGATCATTCGTCGCAACGGCGCGGTGGTTCCGTTTGAACCGTCGAAAATCACTGTGGCAATGACGAAGGCGTTTCTCGCGGTCAGCGGCGGGCAGGGTGCGGCATCGGCGCGTATCCGCGAAGTGGTTGCTTCCCTCACAGATGCCGTGGTTGGTGCGCTGGTACGCCGTCAGCCGGCGGGCGGCACGTTTCATATTGAAGACGTACAGGATCAAGTCGAGTTGTCTTTGATGCGTTCAGGCGAGCACGAAGTGGCGCGGGCCTATGTGCTTTACCGTCAAAAGCGGTCCGACGAGCGCGCGCGCGCCAGGGAGCGCGCCTCGCCCTTGCCCAGCAGCGGAATCATGATCACCGACGACCGGGGTGACAAGATCGCGCTTGACGTTGTTCGCCTGCAGGGCTTGCTTGAATCGGCTTGCGAAGGCCTGCCCGAGACCAATCCCGGCCTGATCTTCGAGGCATCCCTCAAGAATTTGTACGATGGCGTTCCGGCAGGCGAGGTACGCAAGGCGCTGATTCTTTCTGCGCGGACAATGATTGAATCGGACCCGGCCTATGGCTACGTAACTGCGCGCCTGCTGCTGCACGATATTCGGCACGAAGTGCTCGGCTTGGAATTGTCCCAGGCCGAGATGGAAGTTGCATACGCCAGCTATTTTCCGAAGTTCATCAAGGATGGAATTGCCGCCGAATTACTCGATGAACGGCTCGCGCAATTCGACCTGAGGCGTTTGGCCGCAGCGCTGGTCGGACGGCGCGATTTTCAGTTCGAGTACCTCGGACTGCAAACTCTGTACGACCGCTACTTTCTGCATCAGGACGAGCGGCGGATCGAGCTTCCGCAGGCGTTTTTCATGCGTGTGGCGATGGGACTGGCCTTGAATGAAGTGGACCGCGAAGCGCGGGCCATCGAGTTCTACGAGGTTTTGTCCAAATTTGATTTCATGTCGTCCACGCCAACCTTGTTCAACTCCGGTACCTTGCGCTCGCAGCTATCGTCGTGCTACCTGACGACTGTGGCCGACGACCTTGACGGCATCTATGAGGCGATCAAGGAGAATGCGCTGCTGTCGAAGTTCGCGGGCGGCCTCGGCAACGACTGGACGCCGGTGCGGGCGCTAGGCAGCTACATCAAGGGAACCAACGGCAAGTCGCAAGGCGTGGTGCCATTCCTCAAGGTTGTCAACGATACCGCAGTGGCCGTGAATCAGGGCGGCAAGCGCAAGGGTGCGGTATGCGCTTACCTCGAAACGTGGCACCTTGATATCGAGGAATTTCTTGAGCTTCGCAAGAACACCGGAGATGATCGGCGCCGCACGCATGACATGAACACCGCGAACTGGATTCCGGATCTGTTCATGAAACGGGTGATGGAGAATGCGGAATGGACTCTGTTTTCGCCTTCGGACTGCGTTGACCTGCACGACAAGTTCGGCAAGGAGTTCGAGAAAGCCTACGTGGCGTACGAGCAAAAGGCGGCTGCCGGCGAACTCAAGCTATTCAAGAAGGTTCCGGCCGTCTCGATCTGGCGCAAGATGCTTTCGATGCTGTTCGAAACCGGCCACCCTTGGTTCACTTGGAAGGATGCCTGCAATATCCGCTCGCCGCAGCAGCACGTGGGCGTCGTGCATTCCTCGAACCTCTGTACCGAGATCACGCTCAACACCAACGCTAGCGAGATCGCGGTGTGCAATCTAGGTTCGATCAATTTGCGCGCCCATTTGAAGGACGGCAAGACCGACCACGCCAAACTCAAGCGCACCGTGGCGACAGCGATGCGCATGCTCGACAATGTCATCGACATCAACTACTACGCGGTCGCGAAGGCGCGCAACTCCAATTTGAAGCATCGACCGGTCGGCTTGGGGATCATGGCATTTCAGGATTGCCTGCACGAGTTGCGGATTCCCTATGCTTCGCAAGAGGCCGTGGATTTCGCCGATCAATCGATGGAGGCGGTCTGCTATTACGCTTACTGGGCCTCGAATGAACTTGCGGCGGAGCGCGGACGCTACAGTTCCTACAAGGGATCGCTGTGGGACTGCGATATTCTGCCGCAGGACACGATTCGCCTGTTGCGTGCGGAGCGCGGGGGGTACGTTGACGTGGACGAATCGTCCACGCTTGACTGGGACGCCCTGCGCGCGCGCATGCGCGAACACGGCATGCGCAACTCCAACTGCGTTGCGATCGCGCCGACGGCCACGATCTCCAACATCATCGGCGTGTCAGCCTGTATCGAACCGACATTTCAAAACGTGTTCGTCAAGTCCAATTTGTCGGGCGAGTTCACCGTAGTCAATGAGTATCTGGTACGCGACTTGAAGCGCCTGGGCCTGTGGGATTCGGTAATGATCGCCGACCTCAAGTATTTCGATGGATCGCTTGCAAAGATCGACCGGGTTCCTGCCGAGATTCGCAGTCTTTATGCAACCGCTTTCGAAGTCGATGCAAAATGGATCGTCGAAGCGGCGGCGCGCCGGCAGAAATGGATCGACCAGGCGCAGTCGCTCAACATCTACATGGCAGGGGCGTCGGGCAAGAAGATGGATGACACCTACAAGCTGGCCTGGATGCGCGGGCTCAAGACCACCTACTATCTGCGCACCCTGGGAGCTACCAATGCGGAGAAGTCGACCGTCAAAGGCGGCCAACTAAACGCAGTTCCCACCGATGGAGAGTCGTCGCTGGCGACGGCGTCCGCACCTGTGCACGAAGTGGTTGGGCAGGTCTGCGTGCTGCGCCCTGGCGATGCGGGTTTTGACGAGTGTGAAGCTTGTCAATAGCAGTATGAGCAATCAAGAGAATCGAATTCCGCGCCAGGCGTGGTTGCAACACGGAGTGCAATGAATGCTAAGTTTTGAAGATGACGTACCGATGATCAGGACAGCCGGAGCGGGCGCCATGCTCGGGGTTCGGGGCGTTGCCGATGCGGGCTATGCAAAGGTAGCGCCCCTGCTGCATGCTGCGCCTCTCGCCGGCATGCCACGGGCTCCCCGCAGCGTTTTGCCCGGAAGCGCTGCCGTTGCGGTTGAACAGCGTCGCGTAAACGTCGCCGACAAGCGCATCATCAACGGCCAAACCGACGTCAACCAGCTTGTGCCATTCAAGTACAAGTGGGCGTGGCAGAAATACCTTGATTCCTGCGCCAATCACTGGATGCCGCAGGAAATCAACATGAACCGTGACATCGCCTTGTGGAAGGACCCGAAAGGTCTGACCGAGGACGAGCGGCGCATCATCAAGCGCAACCTGGGTTTTTTTGTTACTGCCGACAGTCTCGCTGCCAACAATATCGTGCTTGGCACTTATCGCCACATCACCGCACCCGAATGCCGTCAGTATCTGCTGCGCCAGGCGTTTGAGGAGGCGATCCACACCCACGCCTACCAGTACATTGTTGAATCACTCGGACTTGAGGAAAGCGAGATATTCAATGCCTACAACGAAGTCAGTTCGATTCGGGCCAAGGATCAATTCCTGATACCGTTTATCGAAACGCTGACGGACCCGCATTTCAAGACCGGGACCGAGGAGAACGACCAGAAGCTCCTGAAAAGCCTGATTGTGTTCTCCTGCATGATGGAGGGACTTTTCTTTTATGTTGGATTCACGCAGATTCTGGCGATGGGCCGGCAGAACAAGATGACCGGTGCGGCCGAGCAGTATCAATACATACTGCGTGATGAGTCTATGCATTGCAATTTCGGCATCGACTTGGTCAACCAGTTAAAGATGGAGAATCCGCACCTGTGGACACCGGTGTTCCGCGAAGAGATTCGCGCTCTATTCAAGGAAGCCGTTGAGCTTGAGTATCGGTACGCCGAAGACACCATGCCGCGTGGTGTGCTCGGTCTCAACGCACCGATGTTCAAGGGTTACCTGCGCTATATCGCCAATCGGCGTTGCCAGCAGATCGGTATTGACCCCTTGTTTGCCAACGAGGACAATCCGTTTCCGTGGATGAGCGAGATGATCGATCTCAAGAAGGAGCGCAATTTTTTCGAAACACGCGTCATCGAGTATCAGACCGGCGGCGCGTTGAGCTGGGATTGATTGAACTCGTGAAAACACACCATGACAGCGTGATCAGGTTCTGAATGCAAGGCATCAATAAAAACGGTTTTGATGTGGTGATAGCGCAAGCCGGAGCAGGCATGCACGCAGGGAAAGATGCCTCTGTGCGCTGGCCCGGGTTGGCGACACATCACCTCCAAAGAAAACGCCGGGCGCATGACGCGCACCGGCGTTTTCTTTGTGGGCGCGACCATGCGGATCATTCCGTATGGTCGCAGTACGGCATTCATTAGCGCAAGCACTTTCAAGTGCGGCTTGCGCCGATGAATAATCCGGGCTCGTACAGACGGGTTTTTTAGTTGGTAGTTTTTTTGACTCTTCATGAAGGAGAAGCAACATGGCAACTGCAAAGAAACCAGCAGCGAAAAAGCCCGCCGCCAAAAAACCGGCGGTGAAAAAGGCTGCAGCAAAGAAACCGGCGGCAAAAAAGCCGGCGGCCAAGAAAGCGGCTAAGAAGCCTGCGGCGAAAAAAGCCGCAGCCAAGAAGCCTGCGAAGAAAGCGGCGAAGAAAGCGGCGAAAAAGGCCGCCAAAAAACCCGCCAAGAAAGCGGCCAAAAAAGCCGCCAAGAAGCCTGCGAAGAAGAAGGCCTCTAAAGCAAAGCCTGCCGCAAAGCCGGTAGCATCCGCCAAGCCGGCGGCTGCTACCAAACCGGCTGCTGCCAAGCCGTCAGTCGCTGCTGCACCCGGCGTGCGTCCTGCGCTGAATCCAGCGGCAGCTTGGCCCTTCCCTACCGGAAGCCGCCCTTAAGGCTTTGCGAAGTTTCCCCGGTCGAGTTTATCGACCGGGGCCTTACAATCCGCGAGACAAGGCAACTTGCTCGCGGATTTTTTATTTGTTTGAACGGATATCAAGGTGTTCGACGACATTCTCTCCATCGTGTTGCGCGCGTTGTACTGGGTGCTGGTGCCCGCCGCATTGCTGCGTTTCCAGATGCAGGCGGTGCGCGCACCATTTCGCAATCCGGTCGGCCAGTTCATTTGCGCGGTAACAGACTGGGCGGTGAAGCCGCTGCGGCGCGTCCTTCCTGGGAGCGGTGGCTACGACTGGGCGAGTCTGGCGGCTGCTTACGTGTTTGAATTGCTGCACGGCCTCTTGTTCGATGTGCTGTCGATGCGCCTGTCGATCTTTCGCGGCGCCGTCGTGCCATGGCTGGCCGGAAGCGGTTTCGGAATCCTGGGCGCGATCCTGACCGTGGCGATTGCCTGTATCGTGGTGTATGCGGTTCTCTCGTGGATCCGTGCCGACTCGCCGGTTGGCGACATTCTCGACGGCCTGGTCAATCCGTGGCTCAGGCCGATTCGCCGGCGCCTGCCGATGGTCGGCGGATTCGATCTTTCGCCATTGGCCTTGCTCGTACTGCTACAGATCGGCATGGTGATTCTGGGGCACATCCAGACATCGGCGCTGGGCATGCTGGCGCGCCTCTGACCTGGATGCGATGCGATGGCGAGCCGGCCCTGCCTGCGAATCCACGCGCCGCAAGATCAGCACGGTCGGCAAGCACGGCCGATGGTGCGGGCGGTGTTGCGGCGCATGACCCCAAGGTGCGGGCGGTTCCGCATTGCCAATCAAGGCCCGCCGCTGCTGCTGCAAGATGTCAGGCCACGGCGACGTCCACGATCACTTTCGTTACTGCGGCGTACCTAGCAGCC
>CAYYFR010000046.1:0-4544 GCA_964470865.1 uncultured Burkholderiales bacterium
TGCGGCGCCAGACGGATCGCCAGATTGCGCGTCAACTGGTTGAGCCCACCCTTGGTGATGTTGTAGGTAAGCAGATTCGGAATGTTGAGCACGGCATTGACCGATGACATGTTGATGATCGAACCCCGCGTGCCGGTCGCCAGCATGTGGCGGGCAGCAGCCTGGCTGGCAACGAACGCCGCCTTGAGATTTACATTGACGGTGCGATCGAAATCCGCGTCGTCCAGATCGAGAAAGTCCTTCGATACCGCGATGCCTGCGTTGTTGAGCAGCAGGTCGATCCCGCCCATGACCGTGACGGCGTCGGCCACCAGTGCGCGCACCTGATCCGGCACCCCGGCGTCGGACTGCCGGAACCAGACCTGCTCTCCGGCCTGGCGCAGGCTGGATTCCAGCGCCTGACCGGTTTCATGGTTGATATCGGAAAACATCACGCTAGCCCCCTCGGCTGCGAAACGTTCGACGCAGGCGCGTCCGATACCTGCCGCACCGGCTACAACCAGTGCCTTGCGTCCTTTGAGTTGTTGCATGATTTTCAATCCCTGGGTGAGCCAGCCTATGTGGTCTGGAGATGCGAAGCTGGCGGTGTTGCGCACCAAGCGCCGGCGTGGCGACCGCGTGCAACGGCGGGTTAAACTGTTCCATGCTTGAAGTAGTTTCCCACAGAGTTTTTGTTCCATTTTGTCCTGATTTGCGTCGCCCGCACTCCATGAGCCTTCGCGCGTGCCTGCCGACATTCCTGTTTTTCCTCTTTTGCGTGACACTGCTCCCGCCCACAACCGCTCATCCTTCTGAAGCGCTGGTGGAATTCGCCGAAAGCCGCGGTTGTCGTGTGCTCGCATCGGTGCGCTCGGCCACGCGCCTGAAGGAAATCGCCGCGCAGGGAAGCGTCACCTGGGACGGCCAATGCCGCAACGGCCTGATCGACGGGCCGGGCGTCCTGCGCCATCAGGGCAGCACGCGGGAAAAAGATCGAACCAGGCACTACGCCTTCTACCTGAGCGGAAATGCGAGCGCAGGCAAACGCATCGGCCTCTGGCGTCGCGAAAGCTTCAACAAATTCGCCGACAACCACCAATATCGGGCCAGCATCACTTCGATTCCGTACGTCGACGGAGTGGCCACGGATCCGCTGCGGCAAATCGCAATTCGCAGCGATGCCGATTTCAGTGCTTCGTTCCGCGAACTGCTGCGCGCCATCGACCGCAAACCCGATGCCGAAGAAGCCAGGACCGAAAGTGGCACGGCCGGGCGCCTCGCATCCGCTCCGGAACCATTGCCAGCCGCTGGCACCCGCATCGCTCCGGCGACGGCCTTGTCCGCTGCGCCCGCTCCGGTTCTGCCCCCTGCCGCGACCGCGGCCGTCGACCCAGGCGCCACACTTCCAGCCACCCGCACCGAAAGGCCTGTTCCCGCACGCGAGGCTTACGACGACCAGGCCCGCAGGCGCGCCGATAGTCTCAACCCGTATGGCAGTGTCGCGATGTGGCTGGCCCAGATATCGCAGGCGACAGCCAGAGCACCCAAGGCGATCGACGCGGGCGGTGGATGCGTGCTTGAGACAATCAACGAAGCGCGCGTGGGAACCGTGACCATCGCCGTGGACCCGACCGAACCCCTGCGCATCTCCGGCCGTGCTGCCGACCCGGGACGGGCGCCCGACATGCAACGTGCGTGGGTAAGATTTATCAACAGCGCTGGTGGGCCAGCCGTGGTGGTCGACATACCACGCGCATCGGCGAATCCGGACGGTACCTCCAACACGCCTGGGGCAGCGCACTTGAATGCCCACTTTCGGGTTACCCTGGCAGCGGGCCGCTTGTCCGCGGGCGAATACCTGGTTTCAGTCGTGCAGCAGCGCGGCAACGAGTTTTCCGTGTGCGGTACCGCCGGCAAATTGCAGGTCGGCTAAGCTACGAATCCGCATCAACCTTAAGCCCTTCGCCGCCCCGCGCCCGCCAACCATATCCGCCCACCAGAACCGTCAGTCGCACACGCCTCTATCCTTGTCAGAACCCGGGTAACCGACTGTACCCCGCAATCCGCCCTTTGGAGTCAGCGAATCACTATCCCGCGCATGAAGCCCCGCTCGGCACTGTTCCATCGAATGCTGCTGCCGCTCTGTCCGCTGCTGTTTGTTGCCGTGGTATCGCAGGCGGCGGAGCCGCTGGTCGACTTCACCGAGAGCCGCGGCTGCCGCATCATCGGCTCGACAGCCTCGGTGGCGCGCCTGAAAGAGATTGCCGCCCAGGGAACGGTTACCTGGGATGGAAAGTGTATTAACGGCCTGATCGACGGTCCGGGCAGCTTGCGCCACCAGGGTGTGGTGCGCGAAAACGAGCGCAACCGGCGCTACGCCTTTTACCTGACCGGAACCGCAGCAGCGGGCAAGCGTCAGGGCACATGGCTACGCGAAACCTTCAACATGTTCGAGGACAGCGCGAAGTACTGGACCAGCCTTGCCACGATCACCTATGTCGACGGCATATCCAGGGGCTCGCCAAAACTCCTGACGGTGCGCAGCAATGCTGATTTCACGGCTGCGTTCAGGCAGCTTCTGGCAGAAACCGAGCGTCAGTTGGCGGCGGCGCAAGCCAGGCCGGAAGAGTCCGCGGCATCCAGGCCCGATGTTTCGAGCGTCGCGGCACCCTCGCCGGCTGCAGGGCCCGCGCCTGCACCCGGTGCTCCGCCCGCTGGCTTGTCGCCATCGGCACCCATCGCGCCGTCGACTGCATTTTCGCCACCGCCGGCGGCCGCACCGCCCGTTTCGGCGCCGGCGCGCGAATCACCGGCACCATCGGCAACTCCGGTCATGGCGACACCACCGGCGCCTCCGACATCTGCAACCGCTGCGAGCGGCAAGGGAGCAGCAGCACCGAGCGCGCAGCAGAACCAAAAAGCCGCCGTTGCCGCCGTTGCCGCCGTTGCATCGGCCGCCACGCGCGCCACGGCGCGCCGCGAAGATCCCGTTCAACCGCCAGCGGCCGGTAGCGCGTTCCAGGGCCGCGGCCTGCAGCCCTTGGGGGAGACCGGCCTGCGCCTGGGGCCTGGCGCGACCGCGTCGGTGCAGCCGCAAAAATTACTCGAGCAGACCAGCGCCTGTTACGTAGACGAGATCAACGAAGCGATCGTCGGTGCCGAGCCGATCGTCGCCTCTTCCGCCGATCCCTTGCGCATTTCCGGCTGGGCTGCTGACCCGCGCAGACCGCGTATTCCGGAACAGGCCTGGATACGCTTGTTTGACCGCAGCGGCGGCCCCGGCCTGTTGATCGAAATACCGCGCAATATCGAACGGCCGGATGTCGCCAAGGCATTGGGCGACCCTGTCTATGCCAAAGCAGGGTTCCGTCTGGCACTGGCGGCCGGCAAATTGGCCCCCGGCGAATATACGGTTGCCATCGTGCAGCAGCTGGGCAGCGAACTGGCGGTGTGTACCGCGGTCGGCCGCCTGAGCCTCAGGTAGGCGCGGCTGCTAGCCGCCCGAGAATCCAGGATGACGCCACCGCACGATCGTCGCCCAGAATCATCAGCACAAAAAGCTTCTCGGCAAGCGTCCGTGCCTGCTCCATGCGCCGCTCCAGCAAAGGCGTGGCGCGTGGATTGAGAACGATGAAATCGGCTTCCTTGCCGATATCGAGGTTGCCGATCTGCGCATCCAGGCCCAGGGCGCGCGCACCGCCCAGAGTCGCCATGTAGAAACCGTCCAGACTGCTAAACGGGTGGCCTCCCATCTGCGCCACCTTGTAGGCCTCGTTCATGGTTTGCAGCATCGAAAACGAGGTGCCGCCACCGACATCGGTAGCCAGCGCCATGCGCGCACCCACGCCGCGTGCCGCATCTATGTCGAACAAACCACTGCCCAGAAAAAGGTTGGAGGTCGGGCAATGCACCGCCACCGCTCCGGCGGCGGCGAAACGGCTCCAGGCCGACTGATCGAAGTGGATGCAGTGGCCGAACAGCCCTCCCGGCCGCACCAGCCCGAAATCTTCATAGACGCCCAAATAGTCGCGGCTGTCCGGAAACATCTCGGCCACCAGCCGAATCTCGGTATGGTTCTCCGCGATATGGGTTTGCATTCGCACCCCCGGATACTGGTCCAGCAGACGGGCGGCGAATCGCAGTTGCTCGCGCGAGGAGGTGATCGCGAAACGCGGCGTCACCGCGTAGGTCAATCGGTCGCGGCCATGCCAGCGTTCGATCAGCTCGGCGCTGTCTTCGTATGAGGACTGCGCGCTGTCATTGAGGAACTGCGGACTTTGCCGATCCATCATCACCTTGCCGGTGACAAGGCGCATGCGGCGCGCCTGGGCGGCTTCGAACAGCACCTCCGCCGAGTGCTTGTGCACCGTCGCGTAGACCGCCGCGGTGGTGGTGCCGTTGCGCAGCAGCTCGTCGAGAAAGAACCCCGCCACCGAGCGTGCGTAGTCGATATCGGCGCAGCGCCCTTCGGCCGGGAAAGTGTAGATGTTGAGCCAATCCATCAATTGCGTGCCGTGGCTGGCGATGATGTCGGTCTGCGGATAGTGAATGTGCGCATCGACGAA
>CAYYFR010000046.1:4644-33307 GCA_964470865.1 uncultured Burkholderiales bacterium
TGAGGTAATTGCGATACGCCACCGACATGCGGTCACACAGCATCGACAATTCGGCACCCGCTGACAGCGGCAGCCGCCGCGGCACCTGGTTCTCGATGATCGGCTGGTCTTGCAGGAAGATACGATCCTGGAATGCACGCAACTCGCCATCGCTTTGCGCGAAATTGGTCAGCGCCAGGATGATCCAGACCCGGCTTGATTCCTCAGCCAAGGGTTGCACATGCAGGCTGATGGCCTCGCGAAAGCCCTCTTGCGCCTGCGGCACCTTGGTCAGAATCGCCGTCAGCGGGCGCACCACCCGGTAGGTGTATTCAACCTCGCTGCCGCCGTGGGCCAGGCTATTGGTCTGCGGTTGCCAGAAAAAGCAGGCGCTGGCCTGCAAGCCATGGCCACCGGCACCGTCCTCCCAAGGCTCGACCCGGTAATCGCGCACGGCAGCTTGCCCGGGCGTGCCGAGAATGCCGGCATGGACGAACGGGAAATGCGCCATGTCGAGGAAGTTCTCGACAATCCGCGGCCCGCTGGTGGCGATCTCGTACGGGCCGCAAATGACCTTGTTGAGGCGCGCATCGCCATGCTCGGGAAACGGCAACACGTCCGCCGCCGGCGTGCCGATGCACACCCAGACCAGCCCATAGCGTTCGACTACGGCAAACACGCGCGCGCTGGCCGAGGCTGGCGCAATGTGGCCCGGCAGGGCCGGAATGTCACTGCAGCGACCATTCGCTGCGAAGCGCCAGCCGTGATACGCGCACTGCAGTTCACCGCCGTCGACTTTGCCAATCGAGAAGCGTGTGCCGCGATGCGGACAGCGATCCTCCCAGGCGTGAATCACGCCGTCGTGGCCACGCCACAGGGCCACGTCACGTCCAAGCAGGCTGGCCGGCGCCACCGCCCCGGGCGCGAGCGCCGCCGCCAGCGCCAGCGGATGCCAGTCATTGCCAAGCACCAACTCGCTGATCGTCATTGGTCAGCCCGCGTGCAACGGCGCATACCAAACCGCAAAGCCGATTCCGCGCCGGCCTTGGTTCATTGCGGCGCCTCCAATTGGTCGATTGCCGCCTGCCAGCCGGTCTTGGCCGGCGCGTCCAGCCAGGAAGCCTCGATCGAGTTTTTCGCCAATTGCCGCAAATCAGCGACGGAAAGCGCCAGGGCTTGTGTGACGGCCATGTAGTTGGCGACAACATAGCCGCCGAAATACGCCGGATCGTCGGAATTGACAGTGACGCACAAACCACGATCGAGCAGCCGCTTGAGGTTGTGCTGGCGCAAGTCTCCAACCACACACAGACGGAGATTCGACAAGGGGCAAACAGTCAGCGGAATCCGGTCACGAGCCAGGCGCTCAAGCAGCGCCGCGTCGCCTTCGCAGGCCACACCATGGTCGATGCGCTCCGCGCCAAGCAGATCCAGGGCATCGCTGATGTAGGACGGCGGGCCTTCTTCACCGGCGTGAGCCACACGTCGCAGACCCAGGCCTGCCGCCTGGGCGAACACGCGCTCGAATTTGCCCGGCGGATTGCCGCGTTCCGCCGAGTCCAGCCCCACACCGGCGATGTGATCCAGCCAGGGGCGCGCCGCATCGAGCGTAACCATGGCGTCCGCTTCACTGAGATGCCGCAGGAAGCACATGATCAGGCACGAACTGATGCCAAGCTCGCGCCGACCGGCCTGCAAGGCCGCATTGATGCCGCTGACCACCGTGGCAAACGGGATGCCGCGCACGGTATGGGTTTGCGGATCGAAGAATATCTCCACATGCACCACGCCCTCGGCGTGCGCACGTTTCAGGTAGGCGAGCGTGAGATCGAAGAAATCCTGCTCCTCGCACAACACCGCAGCGCCCGCGTAATAGATATCGAGAAAGGACTGCAGGTCGCAGAAGCGATAGGCCGCGCGCACCGCCTCGACCGAATCGAAGCGCAGGCGCACGCCGCGCCTGGCCGCCAGCTCGAACAGCATCTCGGGTTCAAGCGAGCCCTCGATGTGCAGGTGCAACTCCGCCTTGGGCAGGCGGCGCACGAAATCCTCAAGAGCGGTTGGGTCCATTTGAGCCGGAATCAGTCACCTGAGCGGGCCACACACGCGGCTTGTGTTGCCTGCCCGGATGCCACAGCGGCACGCGCACATGCGCGTGCCGCAGGGCTTACTTGGCCGACGGAATCTTGCCGTCGATACCCTTGACGTAAAAGTCCACCTTGTCTTTCCATGCCTGGTCGGCCTTGATGTCTTTCGCCAAGCGCTCCTTGCCGTCATTGCCCATGATCGGGCCGGAGAACACCTCGAACGTGCCTGCCTTCATGCCATCCTTGATTTCCTGCACCTTCTTCCTGATCTCTTCCGGTATGACATCGGCAATCTTGATCAGGTCGTTGGCGCCCTCCTTCACGCCCCACACCGTGCGCTCGGTCTTCCAGGTGTTTTCCATCACGTCCTTGATGGCCTTCTTGTAGTAACCGCTCCAGTCGACGATGGCCGAAGCCAGATGCGCCTTGGGTGCGAATGCGCTCATGTCGCTGTCCCAGCCGAACGCATATTTGCCGTTCTTCTCCGCAGTTTGCAGTACGGCGGTGGAGTCCGTGTTCTGCAACAGCACGTCGGCGCCGCCGTTGATCAGGCTCTGCGCGGCCTCGCCTTCCTTGGGCGGGTCGAACCAGGTGCTGACCCATACAACCTTGGTCTTGATCTTCGGATTGACGGTCTGCGCACCAAGGGTGAAGGCATTGATGTTGCGCAACACCTCGGGGATGGGGAACGAGCCCACGAAACCGATGGTCCCGGTCTTGCTCATCTTGCCGGCGATGATGCCGGCCAGATAGGCGTCCTGGTAGAAGCTCGAATCATAGATGCGCATGTTGGGCGCGGTCTTGTAGCCGGTGGCGTGCTCGAACTTGACATCCGGGAATTCGCCGGCCACCTTGAGCATCGGTTCCATGTAGCCGAAGGAAGTGGCGAAAATGATCTTGTTGCCTTGCGTGGCCAGGTCGCGGAATACACGTTCAGCGTCGGCGCCTTCCGGCACCTTCTCGACAAAGCTGGTCTTGATCTTGTCGCCGAATTCCGCCTCGGCTGCCTTGCGGCCGTTGTCGTGCGCGAAGGTCCAGCCGGCATCGCCTACCGGGCCCACATAGACCCAGGCCGCCTTGAGCGGCTCGGGCTTGGGCGGTGGCGCGGGCGCTGCCTTGGCTTCGGCCTTGGGAGCCTCGGCCGGCTTCGGCGCCTGTTTCTCGCCACAGCCGGCGATGGCGGCAAGCGCCAGCACAGCAACGGCTGCCTGCAGCAGGAAACGTTTGTTCATTTCAATCATGGTTTCTCCTTTTTAGGTTTACGAATGGACAAATGAAACGGCACGACAAACTCGGAAATTCAGGAACCCGGGTGAAACGGCTTGCCCAACGAGGCAGGCATGTTGATGCGGATCCACGCAGGGTCGCGCGAGATCAGCGCCAAAACCACGATGGTAGCCAAGTACGGCAACATCGACAGTAGCTGACTAGCAATTTCCACGCCTTCGCCCTGCAAGTAAAACTGCAGCATGGTAACGCCCCCGAAGAGGTAGGCGCCGAGCAGCGTGCGTGCCGGGCGCCAGGTGGCAAAGGTGGTCAGGGCAAGCGCGATCCAGCCGCGCCCCGCCACCAGGCCCTCGACCCATAGTGGTGCATAGACCACCGACAGGAATGCCCCGGCAATGCCGCACAGGGCGCCGCCGCCGAGCACCGCGCCCAGGCGAATCAGGCGCACCCGGTAACCCAGCGCGTGCGCCGATTCCGGTGATTCGCCGACCGCGCGCAACACCAGACCGGCGCGGCTCCGATACAAGAACCACGCGATGGCAATGGTCAACCCAATCGCGATGTAGGTCATCGGATGCTGCTTGAACAAGGCAGGCCCGACAAACGGCAGGTCGGCCAGAATCGGTACCTCGAACGCGGATTTCGCGGCCAGTTTCTTGCCGACGTAGTTGACCCCCACGAAGGCCGAAAAGCCGCCGCCGAACAGACTCAAGGCCAGACCGGTGGCATATTGATTGGTACCCAGCCAGATCACCAGCCAGCCGAAAATTGCCGCCATCGCCATGCCTGCCAAGGCACCCGCGCCGAACGCCACCCAGTCATTGCCGGTATGGAAGGCCACCGCGAAACCGGCCACGGCGGCCACCAGCATCATGCCTTCGGCACCCAGGTTGAGTACCCCGGATTTTTCGTTGAGCAACAGCCCCAGGCCGGCCAGCGCCAGCGGGGTGCCCGACGCCAGCGTGGCCGCCAGCAACAGGGCCAGTTCGTTCATCGCGCCGTCCCTGCGGATGCGCTCGACCGCTGCCAGCGCACGCGATAGTTGATCAGGGTGTCGCAGGCCAGGAGGATGAACAGCAACAGCCCCTGGAATACGCCGGTCAGCGCGTTGGGCAACCCCAGGCGCGACTGCCCGAGCTCGCCGCCGATCAGGAACATCGACAGCAAGATGCCGGACAGCACGATGCCTACCGGATGCAGGCGCCCTACAAAACACACGATGATGGCAGTGAAGCCGTAGCCGGTGGAGACATGCGGCGTGAGTTGCCGCAAGGGACCCGCCGCCTCCATCGCGCCTGCCAGCCCGGCCATGCCGCCCGACACCAGCAATGCCGTCCACAAGGCGGTGCGGGCGGAAAAGCCGGCGTAGCGCGCCGCTGCCGGGGCCAGGCCGCCCACCTGCAACTGAAAACCACGCCACGAGCGAAAAATGAAGATCCAGAACAGCGCCACCAGGACCAGAGTCACCACGAAACCGATGTGCAGGCGCGATTGCGGCACCAGATTGGGCAGCCAGGTCATCGCATCGAAAGTCCTGGTCTGCGGAAAATTGAAACCGGCCGGGTCTTTCCAGGGCACGAACACCAGGTAATTCATCAACTGCTGCGCGATGTACACCAGCATCAGGCTGACCAGGATTTCGCTGGCGTTGAAGCGGTCGCGCAGGAAGGCCACGATCGCAGCCCAGCCCATGCCGCCGATCACGCCGGCCGCCATCAGCAGCGGTGTCCACACCCAGGGGGAAGCCTTGATGCCGCTGGTGGTGGCCCACAAGGCGACGCCGCCGGCGGTGATCGCGCCCAGCAAAAACTGGCCTTCGGCGCCAATGTTCCACACGTTCGAGCGATAGCACACCGCCAACCCGAGCGCGCACAGGATCAATGGCGTGGCCTTGAGCGCGACTTCGGTCATCTGCCGGCGGCCATTGAGCGGCTCGAAAAAATAAACACCCAGGCCGGACCACGGATTCTTGCCCAGCAGCGCGAATAGCGCCGCCGCCATCACCACCGTCAGCGCCAGGGCCAGCAGCGGCGACACCAGCGCCATCGCCGGGGAAGCCTGCGGCCGCGCCTCAAGCCTGAACATGCGTGCCTCCCACCTGTGCGCCATGCGCCCTGCCGGATTCCCGCCACAGCCCGGACATCCACGCCCCGATCATTTCAATCGAAGCCTCGGAAGTAGCGACACTCGGCGACACCTGGCCCTTGGCGATCACCACCAGGCGATCACAGATCTCGAACAGCTCTTCAAGCTCCTCGCTCACCACCAGCACCGCGCAGCCGGCATCGGCCAAGGCCAGTATCTCGCCGCGAATCTGTGCTGCGGCACCGACGTCCACGCCCCAGGTCGGCTGGCTCACGATCAGGAGCTTCGGGTCGGCATCGATCTCGCGGCCGACAATGAATTTCTGCAGGTTGCCGCCCGACAAACTCTTGGCCGCCGCGCCGGCGCCGGCCGCCTTGACCTTGAAGCGCTCGATCAGGTGCCGCGCCAGTCGTGCGGTCTCACCGGTGCTGATTAAACCCGAGCCGCCTACCGCGGCGGTTCGCGTGAGCAGCGTGTTTTGTGCCAGCGACAGTGACGGCACGGCACCGCGCCCGAGTCTTTCCTCCGGCACGAAATGCAAACCCAGAGCACGCCGCGCACTTGCCGAGGCCCGTGCGATATCGCCACCGAACAGGCGGATCGACCCCGGGGCCGCGCGCGCATCTTCACCAGACAGCGCCGCCATCAATTCCTGCTGGCCGTTACCCGATACCCCGGCGATCCCGAGCACCTCACCGGCGCGCACCGCGAAACCGATCGCGGCCAGATTCATGCCGAACTGGTCCTGCTTTTCAAGCGCGAGGTCGCGCACTTCAAGCACCACATCGCCTGCGGCGCGCGCTGCATGTTTCAATGCCGGCGGCTCGGCACCAATCATCAGGCGCGACAGGCTGGCATTGGTCTCCTGCGTCGGGTCCACTGCGCCGGTGACCTTGCCGCCGCGCAGTACCGTGCAGTGATGGCACAGGGCGCGGATTTCATCGAGCTTGTGGCTGATGTAGACAATGCTGCAACCTTCGCTGGCCAGTTTGCGAAGCGTCACAAACAGCCGTTCCACCGCCTGCGGCGTCAGCACCGAAGTCGGTTCATCGAGAATCAGGAGCTTCGGCCTGGTCAACAGGGCACGCACGATCTCGACCCGCTGGCGCTCGCCCACGGAAAGTGTGTGCACCGGTCGCTGCGGCTCTACATCCAGCCCATAGTCGGCTGCAACCTGCGTCACGCGCCGCGTCACTTCGGCCAGCGACAATGATTTGTCCACCCCCAGCCAGACATTCTCGGCCGCGGTCAGAGTGTCGAACAGGCTGAAATGCTGGAACACCATGCTGATGCCCAGGGCACGCGCTTCCTGCGGGTTGCGGATGGCGACCGCACGGCCGTTCCACAGGACCTGCCCCTCGTCGGGACGCACCGCACCGTAGATCACCTTCATCAGAGTGCTTTTTCCGGCGCCATTCTCGCCCAGCAAGGCGTGAATCTGCCCGGCAGCGACTTCGAGCGAAACGCCGCCGACCGCGACCACGCCAGGGTAGCGTTTGACGATCGATCGCAAAGCTAGCAGTGGCTGCGGGTCGCTCATTGGGGTGCCGGAACAATTGGAACTCGTGATGCGCCTGCATCGGTCAAGAACCGTAATGCTGACGCATTCGAAAGATACACCAAGGCGGTAAGTCAATGCCTGATCAAGTGCGCAAACGCCGCACGTTATTGCATGCCCCCGCAAGCGCATTCTCATTCGCCCCTGCATGAGGCGCACGCGCCAAGCGCGTGCCATGGCATGTGACTTGCTGCATGTCGTATGCAAGATGGCAGACCAACCCATATTCTTGTGCAGCATGCTCGCGCACAGTGCGCCATGTTCCATTGCGAGGCTTACATCCGAATCAACTGATTTGAGATGATGCAGGACCATTCATTCGATCTCGCGGCGTGACGCGATCAAGGTTCTGGGCGCGGCCGGCACGCTGGCGGCCTTGGGCGGTGCCGGCGGCGCATTCGCGCAAGCCAAGCCGATCGTGGTGGGCGTGATCTACGTCGGACCGAAAGACGACTTCGGCTGGAACCAGGCGCAGGCCGAGGCGGCGGCGCAGATCAAGAAGCTCCCCGGTGTCAAGGTTGTCGAAGAGGAGAAAGTGCCCGAGACCGCCGATGCGCAGAAGTCGATGCTGGGCGAGATCTTGCGGCTGCGCGGTATCACTCACCTGATGTTCGGCGGCGTCACCACCGAGGTATGCGTGCAAACCACCATGCGCGAGGCCAACGACCGCGGCTACGAATGCCTGCTGGTCGAAGACGCCACCGAAAGCGATTTTTCCGGAGTTCAAGAGCGCCACCCTGGCGATGATCCGTGCGCAGGGCGGGATCGTCGGCTGGATGCGCCGTCAGCGGCACTGCTCGCAGCTTTACGCTGAAGCTGCTGCGGATTCATTCATCCATATATGCTAGTGTGGCTCGCCCTGATGGATGGCAGGCCCCGCAATGATCCGGACAACCGTGTTTTTTTATGAAGTGACGCGCGCCTGCCTGCGCAATCCGGCACGGCGCGCCGGGTGTTGGTGAATTCCAGAGCGGCAGCGCCCGCAGCGCTTCGCGCACACGGGAATTACTCACCAAGGCCGCGACCGACGATGCGTGGCGTCGCCGCTGATCGAGGACACCAGCGCAATGGTCGCGCGCTGCGACGCCGACAGCGCGCAGCACAGGGTATTTGTGGCTGCAACCTTTGCGCCAGACGCCATGCGCCTGGTGAGCGCGGCGATCCACTCCGATATCGATTGCATGCTCTACGTTGGCGTCAATCCGGTGGCATTCGCGTCAGCACGAAGCATGGAACAGCCACCTAAACCCGACGCTGCGCCAGCCGGGCCCGAAGGGTGCCTGGTACTGTTTTCCGGTGGCCAGGATTCGAGCACCTGCCTGGCCTGGGCGCTCGAACGCTTCGCGCGCGTCGAGACCATCGGCTTCGATTACGGCCAACGCCATGCGATCGAACTCGCCTGCCGGCAGCCGATCATCGATGCACTGAAGTCGCAGCAGCCCGACTGGGCCGCCCGCCTCGGGCCAGACCACCTGATCGACCTGGGGCTCATCGGGCGCATCAGCCAGACCGCGCTGACGCAGGAAATCGATATCCGCATGCTGCGCTCCGGCCTGCCCAACACCTTCGTGCCGGGGCGCAACCTGCTGTTCCTCACCGTGGCGGCAACGCTTGCCTATCGGCGCGGCCTGAATGTGCTGGTGGGCGGCATGTGCGAGACCGATTTCTCGGGCTATCCCGATTGCCGCGACGACACCATCAAGGCCCTGCAGGTCACGCTCAACCTGGGCATGGATAGTCGCTTGCGCATCGAGACGCCGCTGATGCGGATCGACAAGGCGGCCACCTGGGAACTGGCGCGGCAAATCGGCGGCGAACCATTGCTTGAGCTGATCGGCGAACTGACCCATACCTGCTATCTCGGCAAACGCGACCAGCGTCATGACTGGGGCTACGGTTGCGGTGAGTGTCCGGCGTGCGAGCTGCGTCGCAACGGCCATGCAAGGTGGCGCGCCGGGTTATTCTGAGGAGCAAGAGTTAGCGCCCGCCCAATTCGGCGGCATGCATCTCGGGCAAGGCCGATTGGCGGGTTTCGGGAAACCGCATGTAGCATAGCCTCGAGAGAGGCATGTTTCTGTCATGCTTGATGCAATGCTCAACGCTACGCGGCCGGGACGCGGAATGCGGGAGCATTGCGCAATCGTGCCAACGCATCATCAACCCCGTGCAAGCGTGACCAAGCGCGCGGCAGGATTGGGGTAAGCTTACGCTTCGCCACTTTTTCGCAGGCTCCTCCAGATGAAATTGATAGTCAAACATCGCTACCGCCACACCGACGCCGGCACCGGCGAACGGGTCGAGACGCGCCATCGCATGACCGCGGAAGCGGCCGCCGCCTCCGACATGGTCGATGCCGAGTTGATCGCGGATACCCGCGAAGAGCGCTACGTGAAAGACAATCCGAACGCGCACGGCTTCGGTCCGAATTTCGCGATTGCAGCCAAGCGCTGATTGTCAGCGCGGCAACCGCGGCGCGGCGCTGTTTCAAGCGCACCCGAACGGCGGTGCCAGGAAGAGTCAGGTCGTGAACACGGCTTGAACTCTGGTTTCCAGATCAAGTTGCGTGAGCCACGTCATCGCCTGCTCGCGGTTCGCACCACACATCTCGGGCGCCGGCTGCAGGCCGCCGCAGCAGCTCGGCCGCAGAGGCGAGTTGAATATCGCGCAGCGATAGTCCACCGTGAGCTGAACGCAACGTACACCTGCCGGCTTGCCATCAGGCATGCCGGGAATCGGACTTGTGATCGAGGGCGCAATGCAACAGGCGCCGCAGCCGGCGCGGCACTCGTTACGCAGCACTGAGGGCACCGCGCCCGGTCTCGAACCGCCTACTTCACGCCCAGCTTCTGCTTCACATCCATGCCGACCTTCTTGTTGACGAATTGCGTGGTCGCCACTTTCGACAGATCGACGTCGCCCGCCTTGTACAGGCCGGCCTTGACCATCTTGTCGTAAAAATCCTTGATGCGCGCCTCGGACATCGCGCCGATGCCCATGGTCAACGCATCACCGGTATCGACAATCCCGAGTTTCCTTATCAGCGCGATCGATGCCTCGATCAGTTCATCGTTGGCCTCAGGGTTGGCCTTCTTGATCAAATCGTCGGCCGGCTTGCGATTGCCGTACAGGTAGTTGTACCAGCCGATGATCGAGCCTTCCATGAACTTGCGTACCGTCTCGGGTTTGTTGCGCACCAGATCCCAGCGCGTCTCCACCGTGGTCGAGTAGGTCGAAAACCCCTGGTCAGCCAAAAGGTGCACCACCGGATCGAAACCGGCCTGCTTGCGAATCGAGATCGGCTCGGAGATGCCGTAACCCTGCTGCACCGACTTCTTGTCGGCCAGGAACGGGCCGGCATTGAATCCGTAGGGCTTCAACTGTTCGTCACGAAATCCATGGTCGGCCTTGAGCCATTGCCAGAAGCTGAACTGTCCGTCCTTGGAAATGAAAACGGTCTGCGCCTTTTTCAGATCGTCCCAGCGGTCCATGCCCTGGCCGGGATGCGCGATCAGCACCTGCGGATCCTTCTGGAAGATGGCGCCCACCACCACCGTCGGTACGCCGTTCTTGACATGGTCGAACGACAGCAGCAGGTTACCGGCCATCAGGAAATCGATGCGGCCGGCCGCCAGCAGCGGCCGGTTGTTGACTTGCGGTCCGCCCTGCACGATCTCGACGTCCAGTCCGAGGCGCTTGTAGGTGCCATCGGCCAGGGCCTGGTAGAAGCCGCCGTGTCCGGCCTGCGCTTTCCAGTTGCTGGAGAACACCACCTTTTCCTGCGCCCACGCGGCCTGGGAAGTGAGCAAAGCGGCGGCTACCAAAAGCAAGCGTTTCATTCCTGTCTCCCTTAAGTCAAAGCGAAAAAATCAAAAATCGGCACTCAGGGCTGCGCCATGTCAGGCGTCCAGCCACGGGTTTTCCCGGGGTTCATCAGGCCGTGCGGATCGGCGACGCGCTTGAATTCGATCTGCGATCGATCGATCTGCTTCATGCCGCCATCCTCGATAGTGTACACATGGGGATCGAACACCACGCAACCATCGGCCTCGAATTCGGCAATGATTTCATACAGCCGCTGGCGGTCGAAATAGGCCACCAGCGGCAGGCCGAATACCGCGTGTTCCCCGAACTGGCGCGCGAATTCGTGATGAAAGTAAAGCTCTTCGCCGTAGCGTTCCATCTGGCGCGCCACCAGCGCCGGATCAAACGGTGACGGATGGGCGATCTGCAGATAGGTGAAGCTGCGATCGTGCCTGAGCGCCATCAGCGTGGTGTGGTTGTAGGCGCACTCGAAGGCCGGCGGCAACTGCGCCGCGCGCACCGCATCTTCGTTCATGCAGAGTGTCTCGACGCCGCCAAAGCGCGCCGCCAGCGCGCGATAGTCGGCGATCTGCGCGGGGTTGACCATGGCGAACATGGCATCGCGGTCGGCTGGAAATCGCGCGCCCAGTACGCCGTAAAAACGCGCGAAGCGACGCTCCACGGTGGTCAAAAGGAACACGTCGATGGCGGCGCTGGCGGCCATGCCGAAGCCGAGCGTGCTGCCATAGTCGGGAAACAGCATGATGTGATGCAGCCAGTCGACCGCCGGTTTCAAGGCCAGCTCCAGGCGCGTGATGATGCCGTTGGTGCCGAAGGCGTGATGCACCTTTTGAATCTGCGCACCCGAAAGTTCGATCACCTGCGGCGTTTCCTCGACCGTGACCACGCGAATCAGGCTCACATTGCCGGCATCCTTGAGAATGCCGTTGCGAATCGAGCCCACGCCGGCGTAGCCGCCGGCGATGAAACCACCGATGGTCGCGATGTCGCGCGTCGAGGGGTACATCAGCGTTTCCTGGCCGCTTGCACGCACCGCGCGTTCGAGCGCCATGATCATGATGCCGGCCTCGCACAACACATGGCCCGGCCTTACGGCCAGCACGCGATCCAGGCCGGTGATGTCGAGAATCACGCCGCCTTCCAAGGGCACGCACTGGCCATAGTTGCCGGTGCCGCCACCCCGCACGGTAAGCGGCACGCGCAGTTTGGCGCAGGCGGCCGCCACGCGTATCACTTCACTCTCGTCGCGCGGCCGCACCAGCAGGTCGCCGCGCTTGCCGTCGAGCAATTCAGTGAGAATGGGGCTGTACCAGAAATAGTCGCGCGAGGCCGCCGCCAGGCGATTCGCCTCCGTGCTCATCTCGATACCGTCAAGCGCGGCGATCAGCCCCGGCCAGTCTGTTTCACGCACTGACATCAACCATCTCTCCTTGACGGATCAGGGTACGCCCGGCCGGCGCCTTGCCGCCCGGGCTCAACAGTTCGGCCATGTCGCGCCCGCCGAACAGCAGCCAGTCGGCGGGCGCGCCGACGGCGAAAGGATCGCCCCGCTCAAGCCCCATGGCCGCTGCGGGCGCCGTGCTGACCGCATCCAGCCAGCCCTGCGGTGCCTTCAGATGCGCCAGCATTACCGCTTTCTCGAAGGTATCGAGCAGGTCATAGCCGCCGTATGGATAGAAGGTATCAGCGACATTGTCGGTAGCGAAGCAGACCCGCACGCCGGCGGCGCGCGCCTCGTTGACCAGGGTGATGCCCCGTTCAATCGGCGTGCCGCGCCAGCTACCCTGCAGATAGGCATTCGTGGTGGGCAAGGCAACCAGCGTGATGCCGGCCGCGGCACAGGCATCGAGTGTGCGCAAAGCCTGATCGCGCGGCTGCACCGACAGCGAGCAGGCGTGCCCGCACACCACCCGCCCGCTCATGCCGTAAGCGAGCGTCAGCGCGGCAATCGCAGCAAGACCGCAGGCGTCGGCATGCAGACCTTCATCGACGTGAAAGTCGAGCGCGATGCCGGCCTCGGCGGCCGCGCGAAAAACCCGTTCAAGGCCGGCTTGCGCTTCCGGCTGACGGTAGACAAAGGCCCCCATGATCGCGCCCGCTGCGGCCAGGCGGCGCGCGATGCCGGCGGCCACACCATCGACTGCGAGCATGTCGATCGGCGCCAACGCTACCGCCTGCAACTCCACCCGGCCGGCCCACTGACGTCGCGCATCCTCGAACACCGCCAGCGACAGCGGCTCCGCCACGCTGAACCAGTCGAGATGGGTACGCATGGCGCGCGTGCCGTGACGCCAGGCTTCGGCCAGGGCGCGCTGCATGCGTGCGGCCACCTGCAGGGCGGTCCAGCCGGCGCGGTGCACTGCCATGCGCTCGATGGCGGCGAACAAGTCACCATCGACCGCACCGGTTTCGCCGATCACGTAGCTCTTGTCGATATGCGTATGGATGTCGGCGAAGCATGGCAGCAACAGGCCGCCGCGCGCGTCATGCGGCACACAGCCTGGGGGCCATGCAAGCGAACCAACCGCGCCGATCCGCGCCACCCGACCTTCGCTTAAAAGCACGTCGGCAAGCCAGGTATCCGCAGCACCGCTGACGCGCGCGTTGCAGATTGCCAGCATCAGCGATCGCCCTTCATCTCGGATTCATGCCACTTGCCAAGCGCCAGGCGGGCGACCCAGTTGAAGAGGAAATAGATCGCGATCCCGGTCAGGGACACCAGCACCAGCGCGGCGAACATCTTCGGGATTTCGGTACGGAAACTCGATTCGAGAATGCGTGAAGCCAGCCCGGTTTCCTTGCCGGCCGAGCCGGCGGCGAATTCCGCCACCACCGCGCCGATCAGGCTCAAGCCGCCGGCGACCTTGAGGCCGGCGATGAAATACGGCAAGGCACTCGGAATCAACAGGCGGCGCAGGCGCTGCCAGGGGCTGGCGCGATACAGGGTGAACAGGTCGCGCAGGTTGTGATCGGCGGAGCGCAGGCCGATGACGGTGTTGGAGAGAATCGGGAAAAACGCCACGATCCAGGCGCAGATCAGAAGCGCCGCGGTAGTGCTGTCGATATAGATCAGGATCAGCGGCGCGATCGCCACGATCGGCGTCACCTGCAGGATGATGGCGAACGGAAACAGCGATACCTCGACCCATTTCGACAGCGCGAACATGATCGCCAGCAACACGCCGCCGGCGACGGCGAGAAACAGCGCGCCGAAGGTGATCTTCATGGTGAAGACCCATGACGTCATCAGCGAACCCAGGTTGTCCCACAGGGTTTGCAGCACCAGGAGCGGCCCGGGCAATATGTAGTGCGGAATGGCGTTGATGCGCACCACCGCCTCCCAGCCGATCAGCGCAGCGGCGAAGATCGTCAGCGGCACGCCGATGCGCACCGCGCGCGAATCGGCGACCGCGGCCGGCCGGGTGGGGCCGCTCATGTATCTGCCGCGCCCGCGCCGTGCAGCGCATTCGACACTTCGATGCACCACTGGCTGTAACGCGGCGTGGTGCGAAACGCATCGCCGCGCGGATAGGGTTCGTCGATCGCGATGTCGGCGATCACCCGCCCGGGGCGTCGGCCCATCACCACGATGCGGCTCGACAGGTAAACCGATTCGTAGATGCTGTGGGTGACGAAGATGGTGGTGAAGCCGAATTCCTGCCACACCCGCAGGGTGTCGTTGTTGAGCTTGAAGCGGGTCATCTCGTCGAGCGCGGCGAAGGGTTCGTCCATCAAGAGGAGCTTGGGACGGGTCACCATGGCGCGCGCAATGGAGACGCGCATCTTCATGCCGCCGGAAAGTTCGCGCGGATACACCTGCGCGAAGGCGGCAAGACCCACGTTCGCCAGCGCAGCTTCAACCAGCGGGCGTGCCTGGGCACGCGACATGCCCTTCAATTGAAGCGGCAGCCACACGTTGTCGAACACCACTGCCCACGGCATCAGGGTCGGTTCCTGGAACACGAAACTCAACTCGTGCGCATGATCGCTGCCCGCTGGTGTCTGCGGCCAGTCGATGCGGCCGGCGGTGACCGGCGCCAGGCCCGCGATCATGCGCAGCGCAGTGCTCTTGCCGCAGCCCGAGGGGCCCAGGAAACTCACGAACTCGCGCTCGCGGATGGCAAGCGTCAGGCCTTTGAGCGCCTGGGTGCCGTTGGCGTAGCGCTTCTCGACCTGCTCCAGGCGAATCAGGTCACTCATGCGGCATAAGGCGCGGGCGCGGCCGTGAGGGTATGCGGCGGCAGCTGCGCGATTTCAGCCAGCAAGGCGGCAAAGCGCCGGCCGACGAAGTCGAGCGCGGCGCGGCCGGTTGCGGCGGTGGCCGCCAGGGCATTGCCGGCGGCGCCCTTGGGATTCAAATCCTGCATCTGCCAGCCCAGCTTGGCGGCCTGACCATTGCCCAGGAGCGCGAATTGCGCGGCGCGTGCTTCGCTTGAGGAAACGAAATTCTCGGCCAGGCGCATGTCGACCAGTTGTGGGGTGAGTGAGAGCATCATCGCGGTTTCGAGTTCGCCGGCATGGATGCCGAAGCGCATCTCGTGCTCGCTGATCAGGCCATCGGGCAGGCCCAGGCCATACCAGTTGCAGGCAAACACCATCATGTCATGCCTGGCACGCAAGTCACGTGCCACGATATCCATCACCGACACCTGGCCGCCATGCGAATTGAACAGCACCAGCTTTCGCACACCGCTTGCCGCCACGCAGGCACCGATCTCCATCCAGTTGGCGACAAGCGTGCCGGCCGAGAGCGACAGCGTGCCCGGAAAACGCGCATGCTCATTGCTTTTGCCGACTTGCTGGGTCGGCAGGAAGAGCGCACCGATCTCGGCCCCGATGTGCGGCAGGGCCGCGGCGATCACGCCGTTGATGATGGTGGTATCGACCGACACCGGCAGGTGCGGGCCGTGCTGCTCGATGGCGGCCACCGGCAGGACGGCGATGAGTTCTTCGCAGCGCAGTTGGGCAAATTCACGTGCGGTGTAGTCGGCCCAGAATCGGCTCTTGTATGGCATGGCGGGCGTCCGGAAAGGTTCGCCCGATTATAGTCAGCGCCTGCGGCGCCAGCGTAAACCTGGCGCGTCACGCGTACGCCCTGCGCAACCAACTTCACCATCCGCGCCAGCAGACTTTAAGGCGCGGGCTCAAGCTCCAGCAACAGCGTGCCGGCACTGACTTGCGCCCCATGTTCGACCAGCACCTGCTTGACCACCGCGGCCATCGGTGCCGTCGATGGATGCTCCATTTTCATGGCCTCGAGAGCAAGCAAGGGCGCCCCTTTTTCAACTTTCTGGCCGGCGCTCACGAACAAGGCGACGATGCGGCCCGCCATTGGCGCACGAATCAGGACCGCCAGAGCGCTGTCGGCCGAGGCAGCGGCTGTCAGCGAGCGATCCGCGATCACGCTCTGCACGCCGGCCACGCCGACGTACAGGTCATCGCCATCGAGCACGAAGGCGATTGATTCACGCCCGCGCTCGCCGGACACACGCATGTGCCCGGCCGCGCATTCCAGCAATTCGAACGCCTCGATCGCGGCCGCGCAACTCAGGCGATAACGCGCGCCACCCATGGCCTCTAGGGCAACCGCCGCCTCGACACCGTCGATCAAAAGCTTGAGATTGACCGGCCACGGCATCGGCAAGGCCACTGCCCGGGGATCGTGTCCGTGGCGTGCCGCGCGCGCGCAGTAAGCAAGCAGCGCCGCCAGGGTCGGGCGCAGGGCACTGCTGGCAGCCAGCAGTGCCGGCAGGTGTTGGCCGACAAAGCCGGTGGTGGCGCCGCCCTCGGCGAAGGTCTGGTGCGCCAGCGCGGCGACCAGGAATTCCTGGTTGGTACGCACACCCAGCACCTGGGCGGCACGCAGCCCGCGCGCCAGGCGCTCACGCGCGCTGTCGCGATCCGCGCCGTGGGCCACGAATTTGGCGATCATCGAATCGTAGTAAGGCGAAATCCGTGAGCCGCTCGCCAGTGCATGATCGACCCGCAGGTCGCCGCAGGCATCGATGTTCCATGCCAAGAGCGCACCGCTTTGCGGCAGGAAGTCACGCGCCGGATCTTCCGCACACAAGCGCGCCTCAATCGCGTGGCCACCACTTTCAAAGCGCTTGAGGATGGCCTCCTGCGAGGTCTCCGGCAGCGGCTCGCCGCGCGCCACGCGAATCTGCCATTCCACCAGGTCATAGCCGGTCAGTGCCTCGGTCACCGGGTGCTCCACCTGCAGGCGGGTATTCATTTCCATGAAATAGAAATGCTTGTGCGCATCGAGCAGGCATTCGATGGTGCCGGCACCGCGATACTTGATGGCGCGCGCCGCTGCCACCGCCAGCGCCCCCATGCGGCGCCGCAGGTGATGACCGTCGGCACCGGCGAAGGCGGGCGAAGGGGCTTCCTCGATCAGCTTCTGGTGCCGCCGCTGCACCGAACAATCGCGCTCGCCCAAGTGCACCACATGCCCGTGATCGTCGGCGAATACCTGGATTTCGATATGCCGCGGCAGCATGATCGCCTGCTCCAGCAAAACCGTCGAGGAGCCGAAGGCGGTGCGTGCCTCCGAGCAGGCGCTGGTCAATGCAGCCTCGAAATCTTCCGCCGCCTGCACCAGGCGCATGCCGCGCCCGCCGCCGCCCGCAGTGGCCTTGATCATCAGCGGGTAGCCGAGGCGCTGCGCTTCGGCCTTGAGCGTGGCGTCGGTCTGGTCGTCACCGTCGTAACCCGGCACGCAGGGCACATCGGCTGCGCGCATCAGGCGCTTGGCCTCGCCCTTGTCGCCCATGGCACGCATGGCCGAAGGCGGCGGGCCGATCCAGATCAGGCCGGCGTCGATCACGGCTTCCGCAAAGGCCGCGTTCTCGGCCAGGAAGCCGTAGCCGGGATGCACCGCCTCGGCGCCGGTGGCAAGGGCGGCCGCGACAATCGCCTTGATATTCAGGTACGAATCGATCGGCTGCGGCGCGCCGATGCGTACCGCGGCGTCGGCGCATCGCACATGGGCGGCATCGACATCGGCATCGGAATACACCGCGATCACGCGGTGGCCCATGCGCCGCGCCGTGCGCATCACCCGCAGCGCGATCTCGCCTCGATTGGCAACCAGAATGGCATCGAACATGTGACCGCTCCGCGCTTTAGGGTCGGGCCACGCCGAACTGCAGCGGGCGCACACAACGCCGTGCGGCCTGGTCGCAGATCGACAGGCTCAGGGCCAGCACCGCGCGGGTATCGCGCGGATCGATGATACCGTCGTCGAGCATCAGGCTGGAGGTGGCGATCGCGCTTTGCTGGCGCTCGAATGTTTCGATGATCGCCTGCGCCTGTGCCGCCAGCGCCGCCTCGTCGATGGCAATGCCCTTGCGCTTCGCGCCACCCTCGGCGACGATGCGCATGGTCATTGCCGCCTGCTCGCCGCCCATCACTGCGGTGCGCGCATTGGGCCATGAAAACAGGAAGCGCGGCTCGTAGCCACGCCCGCACATGCCGTAGTTGCCGGCGCCGAACGAGGCGCCGCACATCACGGTCAGTTGCGGTACGTTCGCGTTGGTCACCGCCTGGATCATCTTCGAGCCATGCTTGATCATGCCGTTCTGCTCGTAACTCTTGCCCACCATGTAGCCGGTGGTGTTCTGCAGGTAGATGATGGGCGTGCCGCTCTGGCAGCAGGCCTGGATGAAATGGGTCGCCTTGTTGGCGCCATCCGGGTCGAGCGGGCCGTTGTTGCTGATGATGCCCACCGGCTGCCCCTCGATCGCGGCCTGGGCGGTCACCGTGGCCGCACCGTACAAGGCCTTGAACTCCAAAAAATCGGAGTCGTCGACGATGCGCAGAATCACCTCGCGCATGTCGCTCGGTTTCTTGCCGTCGGCCGCCATCAGGCCCAGCAGTTCTTCGGCCGCGTAGCGCGGCGGCTTGAACCTGCCGGCAGGCGAGTTGGCCGGCGCCAGATGGCGCTGCCAGCCCAGCCGCCCCACCACCTCGCGCGCCAGACCGATGCCGTCACGGTCGTCCTCGGCCAGGTATTCGGCCACCCCGGATACCGCAGTGTGCATCTCGGCGCCGCCCAATTCCTCTTCAGTGGCGATCTCGCCGGTTGCCGCCTTCAACAAGGGCGGGCCGGCAAGAAATGCGCGCGCGCGTCCGCGCACCATGATCACGTAGTCCGACAGCCCCGGCATGTAGGCGCCGCCGGCGGTGGACGAGCCATGCACCACGGTGACCACCGGCAACCCGGCCGCCGACAGGCGCGCCAGGTTGCGAAAGATCGCCCCGCCGCGCACGAAGGTGTTCACCTTGTATTGCAGCAGATTGGCCCCGGCCGACTCCACCAGGTGCACGAAGGGCAGGCGATTCTCCAGCGCAATGGTCTGCGCGCGCAGCATCTTGTCCAAGCCCATCGGCCGGATCGAGCCGGCCTCGATGCCGGCATCCGAAGCGACGATCACGCAGCGCACGCCGGCCACCCAGCCGATGCCGGTGATCGAACCGCCACCGGGAATGCTTTTCAAAAGATCGCTGTTGTCCTGCCCGTAGCCGGCCAGCGACGACAGCTCCAGATAGCTGCTGCCGGGGTCGATCAGCAAGGCCAGGCGGTCGCGCGGCAGCAGTTGGCCGCGCTTTTCGAACAAGGGGCGCGACTGCGCCGAGCGCTCGCGCGTGCGCTGCTCCAGCGCACGCACCTCGGCCAAGAGGCGCAGCATGTGGTCGCGGTTGACGCGGTAGGCGTCGTTGTGGGCGACCAGGCGCGATTCGATGATGGGCATATTCAGGCGTTGACGGGGAGTTCAATAAGTTTGAGTCGCGGCTCAAGGTCGCGAATCCGCGCAAAATCCCTGTCCTCGGTCAAAAGCGGCATGCCGTGTTCCACCGCCACTGTGGCGATCAGGCAATCAACCGAAGAACGAATGGTGATTCCCGACCACCGGCATCGTGCGTAAAGATGTGCAGCCGCGATCGCCGCAGCCGCAGCGTCCCGCGCGTGCAGAAGTTCGACAGCACCGAGGCTTCTTTTCAAAACCGAAAATTCGGCTTGGTCATGCGTACCTTGCAGGACTTCCTGCACGATGACCGGGGTGACGAACACTTGTTCGCGCTCGCGCATGGCTCGCTTCAAAAGCGGCCAGGCACGCCCGCGCTTGCGTGAAAAGAAATCGATCCACACCGTGCTGTCGACGATCATCGGTGATCCGCGAGACGATCCCCGTAAGTCGCCTTCGGATCGTAGTCCGCATCGATCAGGCCCTTGCCTTCGAGGGCAAGCAACTCCGAATAATCCGGCGGTCCCTTGACCAGCGCGGTCAACGCCTGATGGATAACGTCACGCTTGGTCTTCGCGCCGACTTTTTTCATCGCCTTGGCGATGAGTTTGTCGTCGATTTCCACATTGGTGCGCATGCCTACACCTTGCTGTGTATGGGATACACAAAGTATAGCGTGGCCTTGCCGTGTGAACCGGGCTGATCGCCGCCACCTGCATCGACGGGACCTGGCCGTTGGGGTCGACATTGACCCGCGGCGCCAAAAGGCTGCCGTCGGGATGCCGCTGCGCCCTGCCTTCGTTCAGCCGCCGCAATCCCTCGTCCGGCGCTTGTAGCCACGCTCCGCCGGGTTACGCACCAGACCCAGCGCTGCCGCATAAGCTTCGCGCGCCTCGCCAAGCCGGCCCAGGCGGCGCAGCAGGTCGGCGCGCGCCGCCGGCAACAGGTAATAGCCTTGCAGCTCTTCACGACCTGCAAGCCGCGCGATCATTTCCAGCCCGTGCTCTGGACCCTCGGCCATTGCCAGCGCCACCGCGGCGTTGAGCTCGACCACCGCCCCTGGCTGTTCCTGCAGCAGGCCACCATAGAGGGCGGCGATCTGCTTCCAGTCGGTATCGAGCGCCCGCTCCGCCTGCGCATGCAATGCGGCAATCGCCGCCTGCAACTGGTAAGGCCCGCGCCGCCGCAAGGCCAGCGCGCGATCGAGCAGTGCCATGCCTTCGCTGATGGCGGCCCGATCCCAGCGCCCGCGGTCCTGCTCCTCGAGCGACACCAGCGCGCCGGCCGCGTCGATCCGTGCCTCACGCCGCGCATGGTGCAGCAGCATCAGGGCCAGGAGGCCGATCACCTCGGGTTACTGTGGCATCAATTCAACCATCAGGCGCGCCAGCCGGATCGCCTCGACGCACAGGTCGGTGCGGATCAGTTGCGGCGTCTCTGTGGCGGCGTAGCCTTCGTTGAACATCAGGTACACCACGCTCAGCACCGCCGCCAGCCGCTCCGGCAACAGCTCCTGCGCCGGTACCACACAAGGAATCCGCGCTTCGCGAATCTTTTTCTTGACCCGCACCAGGCGCTGCGCGGTGGTCGCCTCGGGTTCGAGAAAGGCGCGCGCGATCTCGCGGGTCGACAGCCCGCACAGGGTGCGCAGCGCCAACGCCATTTGCGCGCCCTGGCCGATCGCCGGGTGACAGCAGGTGAATATCAGACGCAAGCGCTCGTCTTCGACACCGGAGACGTTAGCCGGGTCAGCGTCTGCACAGGCCGCTTCCGGCGCGGCCAGATCCGGTGGCTCGTCGGTAAAGGCCGGCTCGCTGCGTCACCACATCCCGCGCTAGTGCGCTGGTTTGCGCAGCGCCCGCCCTCCACGCTCTACTTGAGCGTGCTGACGCTGGGCGAAATCCGCAAGGGCGTGGAGGCTGTAGCCGACCCGCAACGGCGCCATGCATTGCTGGATTGGCTTGAGACCGAACTGCCGGCGTTTTTTTTCGCTCGCATCCTGCCCGTGGATGCCGGCGTCGCCGGCCGCTGGGGGCATCTGCTGGCGCGTGCGGGAAGGCCGTTGCCGGCCATCGACAGCCTGTTGGTGGCCACTGCGGCGCATCACTCGCTTGCCCTGGTTACACGCAATCTGCGCGACACTCAAAACCTCGGCGTGGATGTGATCGACCCGTGGGTCGAATAACCAGGCCCAGCTTTCGGTAAAGGCTCCCTAAGCCGCCTTCATCGGCAGCACATTCGCCGCCAGCGTGTCGGTGGAAACCCCGAACACCCGCGCTTTCAGCTTGGCCAACTCGTCGCGCATCTGCGCCGCTTTCTCGAATTCGAGGTTCCTGGCAAATCCCAGCATCTGCTTTTCCAGCTGCGCGATCTGTTTGGAGATCTGCTTCTCGTTCATCGCCTCGAACCTGGCGGATTCCCTGTCTTCGTCGGCGTGCGCCTTCAAAGCCTTGGTGTCGTACACGCCGTCGATGATGTCGCGAATCCGCTTGGCCACCCCTACCGGCGTGATGCCGTGCAGCAGGTTGTAGGCCACCTGTCTGGTGCGCCGACGATCGGTTTCACCGATCGCCTTCTGCATCGAGTCGGTGACCCGGTCGGCGTAGAGGATCGCGGTGCCGTTGATGTGGCGTGCGGCGCGACCGATGGTCTGGATCAGGCTGCGCTCCGAGCGCAGGAAGCCTTCCTTGTCGGCATCCAGGATCGCCACCAGCGAGACCTCGGGAATGTCCAGCCCCTCGCGCAGAAGGTTGATGCCCACCAGCACATCGAAAACCCCCAGGCGCAGGTCGCGGATGATCTCGACCCGCTCCACGGTATCGATGTCCGAATGCAAATAGCGCACCTTGACCTTGTGCTCGGCCAGGTATTCGGTCAATTGCTCGGCCATGCGTTTGGTCAGGGTGGTCACCAGCACGCGCTCGCCGACAGCCACCCGCAGTCCCACCTCGGACAACAGGTCGTCGACCTGGGTCGAGGCCGGGCGCACCAGCAGGGCCGGATCGACCAGCCCGGTGGGGCGCACCAGTTGCTCGACCACCGCAGCGCCGCTCCGGCGCTTTTCGTAATCGGCCGGGGTGGCGGAAACGAATACGGTCTGGCGCATCATGCGCTCGAATTCCTCGAACTTGAGCGGCCGGTTGTCCAGTGCCGAGGGCAGGCGGAAGCCGTAGTTGACCAGGTTCTCCTTGCGTGAACGGTCGCCGTTGTACATGCCGCCCAACTGGCCGGTCAGCACATGCGACTCATCCAGAAACATCAGCGCGTCTTTCGGCAGATAGTCGATCAGGGTCGGCGGTGCCTCGCCCGGACCGCGCCCGGAGAGGTGGCGCGAGTAGTTCTCGATGCCCTTGCAGAAGCCGATCTCGGCCATCATCTCCAGATCGAAGCGGGTGCGCTGCTCGATGCGCTGCGCCTCCACCAGCTTGTTCTCGGCCACATACTGGTCGATGCGCGCGCGCAATTCGAGCTTGATCGCCTCCACCGCGCGCAGCGTGGTCTGGCGCGTGGTCACATAGTGGCTGCCGGGATACACCGTGAAACGCGGCACCTTCTGGCGGATATGCCCGGTCAGCGGATCGAACAGTTGCAGGCTCTCGACCTCGTCGTCGAACAGTGAAAGACGCAGCGCGGTCTCGTTGTGCTCGGCCGGAAACACGTCGATCACGTCGCCGCGCACGCGGAAGCTGCCGCGCGAAAAATCCATGTCGTTGCGGGTGTACTGCATGGCCGTCAGGCGCACGATGATGTCGCGCTGCGACAGCTTGTCCCCCACCCGCAAGGTCAGCACCATCTTGTGATAGTCCTCGGGGTCGCCGATGCCGTAGATGGTCGAGACGGTGCCTACGATGATGCAGTCGCGCCGCTCCATCAGCGACTTGGTAGCCGACAGGCGCATCTGCTCGATGTGCTCGTTGATCGAGGAATCCTTCTCGATGAACAGGTCGCGCGAGGGCACATAGGCCTCGGGCTGGTAATAGTCGTAATAGCTGACAAAGTACTCGACCGCGTTATGCGGAAAGAATTCGCGAAATTCCGAATACAGCTGCGCGGCCAGAGTCTTGTTGGGCGCCAGCACCAGCGCCGGGCGCCCGGTGCGCGCGATCACCTGCGCCATGGTGTAGGTCTTGCCCGAGCCGGTCACGCCCAGCAGGGTCTGGAATGACAGGCCGTCATTGATGCCTTCAACCAGCTTGTCGATCGCCTCGGGCTGGTCACCGGCCGGCTGGAACGGCTCGAACAGCTGGAAGGGGCTGCCCGGAAAGGTGCGCAAGGTCATGTGAACGGTCCGGCGTTGACGAACCTGCAATTTTAACAAGCGTACTGCGGCAAACCGCAAGAAACTGCCCCCTGGCGAGCGCTTTGACAAGAGTTTCCCGGCGCGCCGCAGCAATGCGCGCGCAAACTTCAAGCCCGATGGTTCCAACGCCGCCTGGTTCCTGGCGCTCGAACGCGGCTATTACAAGGAAGCCGGCCTCGATGTCACCCTCGATACTTCCGGCGGCACCGTTGATGTGATCACCCGCCTGGCGACCAACGCCTACGACATCGGCTTCGCCGACATCGGCGCGGTGATCGAGTTTGCCGCCCGCAATCCCGGCCAGGCACCGCTGGCGACCCTGGTGCTCTACGACCGTTCGCCGCTGGCGGTGGTGGCGCTGAAGAAATCCGGCATCGCCAAGCCCGCCGACATCGTCGGCAAGGTGATTGGCGCGGCTGCCGCTGGCCATCACCCACGCGCCGCGCTGCATGGTAGTGACCGACCTGCCGGGATAGGGCTACACCCAAGCAGTCAGCGGGTCGGGTAAACCGCTCCTGCAAGACAGCGCATCACGCAGACATGTCGTTCGACCATGCGCAGGCCGGTGACCTGCCCGGCGTTTTCCCGACACTGGCAGCGCCCCTCTGGCGCCAGCGCTGCCCGCGCTTGCAAGAATCAGCCCGAACTCTTCTGGCGAATCGCCAGGATCGCCTGGTTGCGCAGCGTCTTCAACAAATTGAGTTCGCCGTCGGCGAAGCGCAGGCGCCCGGCCTGGGCATGGTCGGCATAGATCAATGCCACCGGCTTCTTGTTGATCGCCACCGGAAAAAGCACGAAGCCGTGCGCACTCAAGCTGCGGCGGTACCAATCCGGGATATAGGGGCGAATCTTGGCAGATTCGCAGTCCTCGATGCAGATGTCGGCCAGCTTGCTGATGGCGCCGTAGAACACATCCTTGGCGGGTTCCAGCGGCACCTGGAAGCCGCGCTTGATGATGGCATCGGTCTGATCGCCGAAGCCCAGCCGCGCGCGCAGGCTGTTGGATGCCGGATCGCGGGTGCACAGCATCACACGGTTGAAGCCGATGGCGCGGTACATGGTTTCGAGGATGATGCGCAGCACGTCGTTCAACTGGTAGTCGGCGGCCAAGGTATTGGTGATGTCCTGGATGCCGGCCGCGAGCATGTGGGCGCGTGCCGCAGGTTCCAGCGACGGCGCCGTCAGCAACATGTCGGGAGTAACGGTGTTGAGCATGGTTTCGGCCATGCTCGCATCTTCAGTGGTCGGCCCGCCAGGCGACGCCGCAGGCAGGCCGGCCGCAGCTCCTGCCTGCACGCTCCGAGCCGCACCAGCGGCGCTGCTGTCAGCGTCGGTAGCAGGCGTTGCGCGCGGCGTGGCACTCAGCGCCGCCTGCGCGCTGCCGCCCGCAGAGGCCACGGCCGCGGCTGCGGCGGCCTTCCTGGCCGGTTCTTCGCGCACCATGGCTGCATTGAGGGCGTGTATGCCCTGCATGAATGCGCCGGAATTCATCGGCAGGCCGAGCGACCTGATTTCGCCGGTGAAGGCTTCGGCGGAGGTTTCCAGCAAGGCCGTCAACGTGCCGTTTTTCAGGCCGAAATCCTGGCCGTACTCCGTTTCAATCGTACCTAGCAGCGCGTCGCGCGCCTTGCCGGCCGGCACCACCACCGCGTCCGCCAGGCGGTTCGACAGGTCCGACAGGGCGCGCAGCCTGGATCCCTCGGTGCTGCCCACACCGCGTGTGGTGGCTGCCTTCATCGAGGCGACGATGCCCTGCGGCAGGTTCCAATACCTGGCCACCCCCAGGCCCAGATCGCTGTAGCTCATGCCCAGCACTTCAACGGCGGCCAGATCCTCGGCGATGCCGCGCGCCTTGGCCACCCTTGTGACCTCGCAGGATTCGTCGTGCAGGTAGAACACCGCCAACAAGCGGCCGAGCCGATGAAACATCGAGCAGATGAAGGCTTCTTCCAGGTTGCCCATGCCCAGCCTGGGCGTCAGCTCGCGCGACACCACGCCGCTGAAGTAGCTGGAGGTGACGTGATCCTTGAGGTCGGCCGCCTGCGCCTTGTTTTGCAGGTGCTCGAACAGCATCAGCGAGAGTGCCGCGTTGCGCACCTTCTGGAAACCGAGGATCGAGACGGCGCGCGAAATGGTGCTGACCGAGCCGCCGAACTGCTGGAAATAGGCGGTGTTGACCATGCGCAGCAGCTTGTTGGTGAGCGACACATCCTTGAGGATGACGTCGGCCAGCGCATCGCTTCGCTCGTTTTCGGAGGCCACCAGCTTGTTGACCGTCGAGATGGTCGATGAGAGCACCGGGAAATCGCTCTTGTAGCGCATGCGGCGCAGCAGAAAGTCGAGGGTGGCGCCGTCGCCGCCGCCGGCGGCCGCCTGCTGCGGCTGCGGATTGGCATATTCGCTGAGCGCCGCCAGCATCGCCGCGGCGCTGGCGTAGCGTGCCAGCGGGTCTTTTTCCAGCGCCCGCATCACGATCGCTTCAAGCTTCTCGTCGATCGCCTGATTGCGCGTCGAGGGCCGGGCGAAGGGCTCCTTGACGATCGCATACATGGTCTGGTGGTGGGTCGCGCCCTTCACCGCCGCTGCCCCGGTGAGCATTTCGTAGAGCACCATGCCGGCGGCGAACACGTCGCAGCGCGGCGAGAATGCCGCGCCCGACAGGTATTCGGGCGCCATGTAGCTGGGGGTGCCCGACAATCCCTGCTGGCCGGTCTTGCCGGCCTCGACCTGGGTGTGGCTGGCGATGCCGAAATCCATCACGCGCGGCACGCCTTCGCGCGTGATCATGATGTTGGCCGGCTTGAGGTCGCGATGCACCACGCCGGCCTCGTGCGCGTAATCGACGCCGGCCAGAAGCCCGCTGGCGATGCGCACCGCGTCGTGCGGCGCCACTGTGCCGCTATCGCCAATCAGGTCGCCCAGGGTCTGCCCCTCGACATATTCGAACACCAGGTAGGGCACGCCGGCGTCCTCGCCGGCATCGAACAACGCCACGATGTTCGGGTGCGAGAGCTTGCCGACGATGCGCGCCTCGGCCAGCATGACCGCGGTTTCATGCGCGCGCGCGCTCTCGGCCACCTTGTCCAGCCGCAGCGTCTTGACGGCGACGCGACGATCCAGGTGGGTGTCTTGCGCCAGGTAGACCGTGCCCTGGGCGCCACGCCCAAGCGTGCTCACGATATCGAATCGCCCGATGCGTGCAACGTCCATCACGGCCGCCATAGAGTTCTCTCCCGGAAATGCGCAGGGAAGTGTTGTTACGCCGGCCGCAAGCGCGAGCGCACCGGCCTGCTGCGTGCCGGGGTTTCCCTGATGCAGGCAGTTTAGGGCGCTGCCAGCCTGGCCCGAGAGATGAACAGAGCCATGCGGCGCCACTTGTTCAAGGCTTTGAGCATCGCCCTGGCTGCGGCAGGTCAAAAGCGCGCGGGCCCGACGCCGGATCGCGGTCCGGCGTGGAGTAAAATTCTGCGTTGCATTTCGAACCCGTCATGCGTCCCCGCGTCGCGCCCCTGCAAGCCGCAAACTACAGGTCTTCACCATGAACGCACCCGTGCCCGTGTCAGTTTTTGCCCACATCGAACTCGCGCCCAAGGACCCGATCCTGGGCGTCACCGAGACCTTTGTCGCCGACCGAAATCCGCGCAAGGTCAACCTCGGGGTTGGCGTGTATAGCGACGACAACGGCCGGGTGCCGCTGCTGGCCTGCGTGAAGACGGCCGAAGAACAATCGCTCAAGCAGGGCGCGCCCAAGACCTACCTGCCGATCGACGGCCTGGCCGCCTACGACCGTGCGGTGCAGGGCCTGCTGTTGGGCAGCGACAGCGAACTGATCAAGGCCGGCCGCGTGCTCACCGTGCAGGCGCTGGGCGGCACCGGCGGCCTCAAGGTCGGCGCCGATTTCCTGCGCAAGTTCGGCAGCTCGGACGAAGTGTGGATCAGCGACCCGAGCTGGGAGAACCATCGCGCGCTGTTCGAATACGCCGGCTTTACCGTGAAGAACTATCCCTACTACGACGCTGCCACCCACGGCCTTAATTTCGCCGGCATGCGCGCGGCGTTGGCCGCCATGGCGCCCGGAACCATCGTGGTGCTGCATGCCTGCTGCCACAACCCGACCGGGGTGGATCTGACTGCGGCGCACTGGACCGAGGTGATCGAACTGGTGCGTTCGCGCAACCTGGTGCCTTTCCTCGACATCGCCTACCAGGGCTTCGGCGACGGCATCGATGCCGACGGCGAGGTGGTGCGGCGCTTCGCGGCGGCCGATATCCCGATGCTGATTTCCAGCTCGTTCTCGAAATCGTTCTCGCTCTACGGCGAGCGCATCGGCGCGCTCACCATGGTGACCGGCAGCAGCGAGGAAGCCGCGCGCGTTCTTTCGCAATTGAAGCGCGTGATCCGCACCAACTATTCCAACCCGCCGACCCACGGCGGGCAGGCGGTGGCGATGGTGCTTGCCACCCCGGAACTGCGCAAGCTGTGGGAAGAAGAGCTGGGCCAGATGCGCGTGCGCATCAAGGAAATGCGGCGCGCCCTGGTGGACAAGCTCAAGGCACGGGTGCCGGGGCGCAATTTCGACTTCGTGCTGGCGCAGCGCGGCATGTTTTCCTATTCCGGCCTGACCAGTGCGGAAGTGCTGCGCCTGCGCAGCGAGTATGCCATCTACGCGATCGAGACCGGGCGCATCTGCGTGGCCGCGCTCAACAGCAGGAACATCGATTACGTGGCCGATTCGATCGCCAGTGTGATCGCGTAAGGCAGCGCAGGCTTTTGGTGGAAAAAGCCCGCGCGGGCGCGCGCTTTGGTGGAAAAAGCCCGCGCGTGCACGGGCTTTTTTAATTGCCGAACAGCTTGC
>CAYYFR010000046.1:33407-34938 GCA_964470865.1 uncultured Burkholderiales bacterium
TTTGGTGGAAAAAGCCCGCGCGTGCACGGGCTTTTTTAATTGCCGAACAGCTTGCCGATCTTGTCGCCCAGGCTGGAGCCGGCCGCAGTGCCCACGCCCGGCAACAGCACCGACCCGATCGCCGCCCCGGCCAGCGCGCCCCTGGTAGGCAGCAGCATCGGCTCAGCCACGGTGCCGGATAGCGCCAGCGGCATCCCGATCAAGCCACCGCTGCCCTTCAAGTCGACCTCCACCCGGCCCGACAGGCGCTTGGCCGCGCTCACATCGATATTGGCCTTGGCATCGAGCACGCCGGAGACCACCTTCACATTGCGCAGCCGCAGCGCCGGCCCCGCCACCTGCAGGTTGCCGGTGAGCTGGTCGAAACGGGTTTGCCCGCCGGCGGCGCCGGAGCCGATCAGGCGTTTGGCCGCACCCGCCAGATCGAAGCCGTGCAATACCCCATCGTTTACCTTGAAGGCGACATCGGCGTTGAAAGCATCGGCGAGCCCGGCAGGTCTGGCCGCCTGCGCCTTGAAAGGGCCATGCGCATCCAGCCTGCCGCTCAAGGCCGCCTTCACCTTGAGCGCCTGCAGCAAGGGGGCGATATCCAGCCCGCTGGCCGCCGCCTGGCCGGCGATCCGCAGGCCTTTTTGCCAATCGACCTCGGCATTGCCTTTGACCTGCCCGCCATAGAGTTTGGCGTCAATGGCGGGCAACAACAGCTTGGCGCCCTCGACCCGGCCGCCGACCTTGAGCAAGGCGAATTTCAGCGGCGGGCCCAGCGGCAACTGCCAGTCTGTCGCTGCGAAATCGAGATTCCAGGCGGCACCCTCGGGCAGCGCCTTGAGACGCGCCTTGCCATCGGTGGTGGCAAGCGTGAGCGTGCGCGGCAAACTGTCGGCGCCCATTTCCACTTGCGCGTCCAGATCAGGCAGCGTGCCGCTGGCAAGCGTGATCGCAAGCCCCTTGGCCCGCACCTGCCCAACTGTGACAGCCGGCGGGCCCGAAGCAGGTGTGTCGGCCAACTTCTGCAGCAACTCGATGCCGGCAGGCGCGATTTCGAGCTTGCCAAGCTCGACGCGGCGCAAGTGGCGCGGCGCTGTGAAAAGTGAAGACAACTGCGGATAAATCGCTGCAGACTGCAGGCGCAAAGCCGCCTTGCCGACCTCGACATCGCGCGCGGTGAAATGCGGCACCGGCAACAGGAACACCGAAATATCGCCGATGCGAACCGGCGCGCCGAGCGCCTTCGAGGCAGCCTCTTCCACCGGCGTGCGCCAAGCGGAGGTGGGGATCAACCAGGGCGCAAGCGCCGCCATGGCCAAAAAGCCGGCGGCGACACCCAACACAATCTTGCGGCTTCGGGTCATGCGGGTTTCAACGCGGTGGACAGGGAAACAGCATACACCGCAGGCGCGGGCGGCTCGCGCCGCACTGCGGCAGAAACATCCGGATTTGACCGGAATTCGGTGTGACGGCTATAATAAGCTGCTATTCCCTGATAGCTCAGTTGGTAGAGCGACGGACTGTTAATCCGCAGGTCCCTGGT
>CAYYFR010000047.1:0-6529 GCA_964470865.1 uncultured Burkholderiales bacterium
TCGCCGGCCGTCAGCGCGGACCATGCGGCAAGGATTCTGCTGGCCATTGATGCGATCTGGGACTGATGATCGTAGTCAATGACGCAGAGGCGCTTGGCCCAAAGGCGGTTCAGCGACTTGAGCGGCAGACGCGGGATCGGCGGTTCTGCTTAAGGAGCAATTACACGAGTCGGCAGGGAACGAGTGCCACTTTTGCAGTGTATTGACTTGATTGAAGCCTGTCGTGCGAGATTCCGCATTACGGGGACTGACTCGGCGTTGTCTTGATGGTCATGTTGTGGGCAGTCGGCGCAACACCAGGCCTTTCAGGTACTCGCCTTCCGGGAATGCCAAGCGCACCGGGTGGTCCGACGCACCGCACAGCCTATCTTCTATCAGCGCGTCGACACCGGCATCGAACGCGGCGCCGGCGACAATCTTCTGGAACAAGTCCGCGTTGACACCGCCCGAACACGAAAATGTGACGAGCCGCCCGCCCGGTTCGAGCAGTTTGAATCCCAGCAGGTTGATGTCCTTGTAGGCGCGCGCCGCGCGTTCGACCGAAGCCGGGGTCGGCGCGAATTTCGGCGGATCGAGGATGATCAAGTTGAAGCGGCGCCCGCTATCGCGCAGTTCGCGTAGTGCCGCAAACACGTCGGCTTCAAGCCATTCGCAGCGGGATGGGTCGAGGTTGTTGGCAGCAATGTTGCGCCTTGCTATATCGAGTGCCGGGCCGGAGGAATCGATTGAGAGGACGTGAGCGGCGCCGCCCGCCAGCAGGTTGAGCGAGAAGCCGCCGGTATAGCAAAAGCAATTGAGGGCGCTGATGCCAGGCTGCAAGGCGGCGAGTTCGCGCACGCGGCGCCGATTCTCGCTTTGGTCGAGGTAGAAGCCGGTTTTGTGGCCGTGGGCGATGTCTACAGCCAGCCGGATGCCATGTTCCTCGATGATCACCTGTGCGGCTGGCGCGCCGCGCAGGGGGCCGGCGCGTGGCGGCAGGCCTTCGAGTTCGCGCACGTCGGTGTCCGAGCGTTCGTAAAGATCAGCAAGGCCGGTACCGGCGAGCAGGGCGTCGGCAATCGCGTCGCGCCATTGCTCGGTGCCAGTGGAAAGGAATTGCACCACCAGGACATCGGCATAGCGATCGACAATCAAGCCCGGCAGGCCATCGGATTCGCCATGAATCAGGCGCATGCCGCCCCTGGCCGTTGCTGCCGGCCGGCGCTTGATCGCGGCATTGATGCGAGTAGTGAAGAAACTATTGTCGATGCGGGTTGCGGCGTCGAAGGTCCAGATGCGGGCGCGAATCTGCGAGGTCGGGCTGAACGCTGCTTGCGCGAGAAAGCTGCCGTCACTGCCTACGATGCGCACGGTGTCGCCCGCCGCAGGCTCACCCTCAACTTTGGCGATGGCGCCGGAGAAAACCCAGGGGTGGCGCCGCAGCAGGGATTTCTCCTTGCCCGGCTTCAACACGATGCTGTGCATGGCTTATCGATCGTTACCAAAAACATGACAGCCTCGTGAGAGGCATGTTTTTGTCATGAATGATGCAGTGCTCAATACTTGCGCCGTGCGCGCGGATGGGCCACGTCGTACACCTTGGATAGCTGCTGGAAATCCAGGTGGGTATAAATCTGGGTGGTGCTGATGTTGGCGTGCCCGAGGAGTTTCTATGAACCGGCTCCCAACAGCCCCACCCTAAGCATGCGGCCACCGGTCAGCGGGGGCATCGGTCAAATGCCGCGCCACCAGATGCGCAAACGCCTGTGTGGTGAGCGGTCCGCCAAGGTCGGCAGTGCGGGTGGATTGACTCATCAGCACTGCGTCAACCGACGCATCGATGGCACGCGCGGCGTCCGCCAACGTTGCGTCGATGCGACGCTCGCCAAGCCAAGCCAGCAACATGCTTGCGGACAGGATCAACGAGGTCGGATTCGCAATTCCCTTGCCTGCAATGTCAGGCGCCGAACCATGCTGCGCCTGTGCCGCACACATGGATTCGCTTGCGTTGATTGACCCAGCCAGCCCCAAGCTGCCCGACAATTCGGACGCCAGGTCAGACAGAATATCGGCATAGAAATTGGTCGCCAGGATCACATCGAAGCGCCCCGGATTGCGCACCAGGCGGGCGGCCATGGCGTCAATGATGATTTCTTCGTAACTTACGTCCGGGAATTCTGCCGCCACCTCGCGTGCGATGCGCAGGAACAGGCCATCGGTAAGAATGAAATTGTTGGCCTTGTGCACTGCGGTGACCATGCGTTTGCGCTTGCGCGCCAGTTCGAATGCACGGCGCGAGATCCGCTCACAGGCATGCGAAGTGATTTTTCGCAGCGACATGGCAATGTCCGGCGTCGGCATGAATTCGCCAGAACCCGCGTACATGTTGCGATCGGGATAAAACCCTTCGGTACATTCACGCATGATCACCAGATCCATCGGCTCGTGCGTGCGGCCGATGCCCGGACGGCTTCTGGCCGGCCGCACGTTCGCATACAAGTCAAGTTTGACGCGCATTGCCGCCGAGATGTTGACGCCGCCCTTGTCGCGCGCCGGATAGTCAAGGTGCGAGATCGGTCCGAGCAGAATGCCGTCCACCTCGCGGGCGCGTTGCAGCACGGCGTCGGGAAGAGTCGTGCCGGTATTGTCGTAAGCAATGAAGCCAATGTCGGCGTGTTCGTATGTCAGGCCAAGGCCGAAGCGATGGTTGGCCGCCTCCAATACCTCAAGCGTGGCCTTGGTGATTTCGGGCCCAATGCCGTCACCCGGCAAGACAAGCAAGTTGACGGTGCTCATTCGACTTTGATCCCGGCAGACTTGATGATGCCGGCGTAGCGCGCAGATTCGGCACGCACAAAGCGGTCGAACTCGTCGGGCGGCATGCCGCCCGGGTCCGCGTTGAGTTGCTTGAGCCGGTCGGCGACGTCGGGCAATTTCAGAATCGATACGATTTCGGTAAAGATGCGCTGGATCACGTCGCGCGGTGTGCCGGCTGGCGCGTGCAACGAATACCACGAGTTGACTTCATACCCGGGTAACCCGGCTTCGGTGAATGTGGGAAGGTCTGGATATTCGGCGTAGCGCTTTGGGGCGGCGATCGCCAGCGCCTTGAGGCGGCCGGCTTTCACGTGCGGCATGCCGGACGCGGCAGTGTCGAACATGACATGGACTTGCCCTCCTATCAGGTCAGTGATGGCCGGGCCACCGCCTTTGTAGGCCACGTGCAGAAAATCTGTTTTGGTCATCGCCTTGAATACTTCGCCAGAGATATGCGGGGTGGTGCCTGATCCACCCGAGGCGAATGCATATTTTCCAGGACTCGCACGCGCCAATGCGATCAGGTCGGACAGGGAGTTCACCGGGAGCGCGCGGTTGACGATAACGACCGTGGGCGCGACGGCAAGCGTGGTGATGGGGACAAAATCACGCAAAGCATCAAAAGGTATCTTTGTGTACAAATGCGGCATCAATGCATGCGTTACAACGCTACTTAGCAGGAATGTGTACCCATCACCAGGTGACTTGGAAGCGGCTTCAGTGCCTATCATGGTTCCCGCGCCGGGCCGATTATCAATGACGACGGGCTGGCCAAGCCGCTCAGCGAGCTTCTGGCCAAACAAGCGGGCCAGTGTGTCGTTTCCACCTCCAGGAGGATAGGGAACGATCAACCTGACTGGCTTGGACGGATAGGGCTGGGCCATTGAGGCGGGCGCGGTGAAGCAGGCGGCAAGGGCCATTCCTGCAGTCATGACACGAATCAATTTGATTGATCTCATGCGACGTCTCCTTTAATTGTGAATCAATAATGCATGCGTTATTTATTTTAATGCTATCATAACTTTATGGAAAAAAGGGATTCGAGATGAAAACCACGTTTGCCGACGCAGCGCAATCCAGTGCGATTGGTGCGCCCCGGCAGGCCGAAATCGCCTACGACCGCATCAAAAATGCCATCATCAGCGGCGAATTTCCGCCAGGCCATCAAGCGCTGGAACCTGAACTCGCATTGCGCTTTGGGATGAGCCGCACCCCGATACGCGAAGCGCTGGTTCGACTGGCCCAGGAGCATTACATCGAACTTGCCCCACGGCGCGGCATGCGAGTGAGCGCACTCTCGGCGCGCGACATCCGCGAAATCAACGAAGTGCTGGCCTGTCTTGAAGCGCAGGCGGCCGAGAGGCTCGCGTCACGCAAGCTTTCCGCCGACGAGCTGGCCCAACTTGACGGTGCGATTGCTGCGATGGACCATGCCCTCGAAAACGATGATATGCGCGCCTGGTCCGAGGCGGACTATCGATTCCACCGGTTGCTGGTCGAGTTGTGCGGCAATCGCACGCTGATTGAAATCGGCATAATGCTGCTCGAGAAAGCGCACCGATTCAGGTTGATCTCGACGCCGCAGCGAAGCCGACCGGTGTATTCGAACGTCAACCACGCAGCAGTCGTCGAGGCGATTCGCCGCAGCGACGCGCAAACAGCGGTGGAAATCCATCGCTCGCACAAGCGCAGATGGGGTCGAGAGTTGTCCGAGGTGCTGGACAAACTTGGGGTGCAGGATTAGCCGATGCCCAGAATCGCCTTGATTCATGCGGTGCAAGTTGCCATCGGGCCAATTGAGCGCGCGTTCGCCCATCTATGGCCGGAAGCGGACGTGATCAATCTGCTGGATGATTCGTTGCCTGCGGATCGGGGCCACTCCGCTGACCCAAGTGAACCGGTTGCACGCCGGATCGCCGCGCTCGGCGACTACGCCGTCGCCGCAGGTTGTCACGGCATTCTCTACTCCTGCTCTGCGTTCGGAGCCGCCATCGAAGGCGTGCAGCGCTGTTTGAAGATTCCAGTACTAAAACCAAATGAAGCCATGTTCGAATCTGCCCTCAATGCGGGCAGCCGCGTCGGCATGCTGGCCACGTTCGGGCCAAGCGTTGCCTCAATGGAGGCGGAGTTTCGCATGACTGCGCAAGCCGAACGGCGAACGGCGGTGATTCGAAGCGTGCTGGTCGCCGGTGCGATGGACGCCCTCAAATCTGGCGATGAAAAAGCGCACAATGAATTGGTGGCCGAAGCGGCCCTCTCACTGACGGATTGTGATGTAGTGCTGTTGGCCCACTTCTCGACCTCGCTCGCGCGCGACGCGGTGGCGGCAAAACTGTCCTGCCCCGTGCTTACCAGTCCTGAGAGCGCGGTACGTAAATTGCGATTGAGCGTTGCGGCTCAAGCTACTTTTTCATAGCTTTGGCGCTGGCCCGAATGCGGGCTCCGCCAGACCCCGCACCCCCGGTCGGCATGCGAACAGGCTTCCGGCCAGCGGCTGGTCCGGCCAATCCTGTCTGGCTCCGCCGCGCCGGATGGTGGTGATGTAAAGCGTGCCAAGATCGGCGCCGCCAAACGCGCACATCGAAGGCCATTGCACCGGCAGACTGACTACCCGGTCAATGTGGCCGTTCGGGGTGTAGCGCACCACACTCCAACCGTCAATCTGCGCAGACCAGTAGCCGCCGTCGGCGTCGCAGCACGCGCCGTCCGGGCGCCCCTGACGATTTTCCGTCGTCGCAAAGAGTGTCCGATTGCCGCAGACTCCATCATCGATATCGTAGTCGAAGGCCCAGATGCTGCGCACCTGGGTATTTGAATCGGACAGGTACATCCGTTTGCCATCGGGTGAAAATGCCAATCCGTTGGGCGTGCCTAACCCGCTCAGCACAGTCCGCAAACCCGATTCGCTGTCGTAGCGATAAAGCGTACCGAAGCGATCAGACGGAGCCGACGGGTCGCGCATGGACCCCACCCAGAATCTGCCGCGGGCGTCGCAACGCCCGTCATTGAGGCGATTGGCCGGCAGATCCGATTCGACTCCGCAAATCAAATTTCGTGAATTGTCCGCCAGGGACAGCACGATCAGGCCACGACGTGTTGCCAGCAGTAGTTGACTCGGGTCGTGGCAAAGAGCCACCGCTCCAACCTGCTCGCCAACCTCCCAACTCACGTTGGCCCCGGAAGCCGGATCAAACCGGTGCACCGTGCACCCGTCTATATCAATCCAGTACAACACCTGGGCGCGGACGTCCCAAACCGGGCATTCACCCTTGGGGCCGCCCCCTCGGCGTATTTCATGAACACATTCGGCAATCATGGTTATCTGAGTTGCATTCTAGAATCCGGACACATTGTTTTTTATTGATGTATTATACAATCTATTTCATTCTAGAACTTCCTCCATTCGCTGACTTGGGCATGCCTGCACTTCCACTTCCACACAGGGTTCTCATTGCCGGCGCCGGCGCCGGCGACTGCGCCGGCATCGGTTCTGCTCTGCGGCAAGGCTTGCGCGCTCGCTATCGCCTCCTGCGCCTGACTGACATGACGGTGCCGGACCCAGCCGGCGCTGGCGAGGAAGTCACTGCCGCAAACTTGTGCGACGCCGATGCTGCATACGCCCTTGGCGGCGGCATTGACTGCATTGTTCATCTGGCGGGGATTGCGCGTGAAGACACCTGGCCGGCAATCCTCGCCAATAATGTCGAGGCTACCGTGAACGTGTTTGAGGCAG
>CAYYFR010000047.1:6629-34279 GCA_964470865.1 uncultured Burkholderiales bacterium
CGGACGGCGTCACCCGGCCAGACAGCAGGTACGCTGTCAACAAGGTATTTGGCGAAGCGCTCGGCAGACTGTATTTCGACAAATACGGAATCGCTGTGATCTGCCTGCGCATCGGTTCGTTTCGCGCCAAGCCGCAAGACCGGCGTCAATTGCGCACCTGGATCAGCCCGCGCGATCTGACTGCGATGTTCAGATGTGCCATCGAGACCAGCTACCGGGGCTTTGCGGTGTTCTATGGCGTATCTGCGAACCGGCGCAATGTATGGTGGGACGGCTCGATTGATAACGGCTTTCGTCCGCAAGATGACGCCCGGTCATTCGCAGCCCAAATAGAAGCATCGGCAACTGACGCGTGGCCGTGTCATAGCGGCAGCTACTGCGTTGCAGAACCTGCGGGCAGTGCAACGGTCGCACCACGTCCGCCCCATTGAATCGCTTAAACGGGAATCACTCACAAGGAGAAAACATGATCAAAACGCTTTGGTTTTTCTGCTGCATCATCGCCGCCGCGCCGGGACTGGCAACGGCCCAGGCTTATCCGTCAAAGCCAATCCGGATTGTGGTCGGGTTCGCGCCCGGCGGTGGCTCAGACGTTATGGCGCGCCTGGTCGCGGCCAAGCTCGGCGACGCGTTCAAGCAACAGGTCATCGTCGAGAACCGCCCGGGCGCGAACGGCAATGTGGCTGCGGAATATGTGTCGCAAACTGCGCCGGACGGATACACGATCCTCATGGTTTCGGTATCACACGCGATCAGCCGATCCCTCTACAAAAACCTGAAGTACGATTTTGTGCGGGACTTCCAAGGCGTGTCGAGCATCGCCTCGGTGGCCAATGTGGTGGTGGTGCATCCGTCCATGCCGGCCCGGTCGCTGGAGGATCTGATCGCGCTGGCACGCTCCAAGCCGGGTGAGGTTGCCTATGCATCGTCAGGCAGCGGCAGTCCCGAGCACATTGCCGCTGAACTGCTCGCGTCGATGGCCAATTTGCGCATGGTTCACGTTCCCTACAAGGGTGGCAGCGCTTCAGCCAACGACATCATTGGCGGGCAAATCCTGCTCGGTTTCAACACCATGCCAGTCGCACTTCCCCACATCAAATCCGGCCGCATGCGTGCGCTCGCCGTGACCGACGACAAGCGTTCGGCTGCGCTGCCCGACATCCCCACGGTGGCACAAGCGGGCTTGCCCGGCTATGCCATGTCGACCTGGTATGGCATGACGGTGCCAAGCGCCACCCCGAAAGAGATCACCGCTCAATTGAACCTCGAAATCAACCGAATCCTGCGGCTGCCAGATGTCAAGGAGCGGTTCGCGACACTCGGCGCGGAACCCACCGGCGGAACCGTGGAGACGTTCGGCAGCTACATCAGGTCGGAAGTGATGAAGTATTCGAAGCTGGTCGCCGATGCAAAACTACAAGCCGATCAATAACCCGGCGCCCTGACGCTAAACGGAGAAGGTATGAGAATCGTAGTGATGCCCGGCGATGATATCGGCCCGGAGATTTCGGCCGCCGCCATGCTGGTGCTTGAACAACTGAACCAGTCGCGTCAGCTCGGCCTCGCGTTTGAAACGATTGACGTCGGGATGGCGAGTTTTCGCCAGCATGGCGTCACTCTGACAGAAACTGGGCTGGCGGCTGCGCGCAACGCTGATGGCGTCATCCTCGGGCCTTGCGGCATGACGGCCTACCCGCCGCGCGACCAGGGCGGCATCAACGTGCCTGGCACGATCCGCAAAGACCTGCAGCTGTTTGCCAACCTGCGCCCGGCGCGCACGCGCCCTGGCGTCCCTGACGCGCGGGCTGGCCTGGATGTCCTGATCGTCCGCGAAAACACAGAAGGTTTCTATGCAGACCGGAACATGGCACGGGGCATTGCCGAGTTTCTCGCCACCGACGATGTTGCATTGTCGATCAGGAAGATCACGCGCCAGGGCTCACATCGCATCGCCCGGGTGGCCTTCGAAATGGCGCGAAAGAGACGCGGCAAAGTAACAGTGGTGGGAAAACGCCATGTTCTGCAAATTACCGACGGGCTGTTTGTAGAAGAGACCGAAAAGGTCGCGGCCGAATTCCCGGACGTAAAACTGGAAGAAATTGACATTGACGCCGCCGCCGCCGATTTGTATTCGCGGCCGGCGCGTTATGACGTGGTACTTACGACCAACATGTTCGGCGACATATTGTCCAACCAGGTAGTTGCCATGTCGGGCAGTCTGGGATTGGCGGCCGCGCTCAACGTTGGAGCAAAGCACGCCATCGCCAATGCCGGTCACGGATCCGCGCCCGATATCGCCGGCAAAGGCGTCGCCAACCCGAGCGGATTGTTACTCTCATGCGCCATGCTGCTGGACTGGTTCGGCGCACGTCACGGCCTGCCGCAGTTAACGCACGCTGCCAATGACCTCAACGAGGCGATTGATCGTGCCTTGAGCGACCCGGCGGTACGCACCGGCGACCTTGGCGGCAGCGGCACGACCAAGTCTTTTGCAGAGCACATACGGGATGACTTGCCGAAGGGATGACTCACCGGCGAATCCCTAGCCGTGCAGCGGTTGAATATGCGATAGAGTGGCTGTTGACCCCACCCAAATTTGGCCTATGCTGAATCGGCGCCTGAATGAACCGAAAATCGCGACCACCCGGGTACGGATTGCGCCTAACCTGGCGGTGCGCATCGCTGAAAGGGTGCGCACCCTTAGTCTGAAACCAGGCGAACACTTGCGTGAACAACACCTCGCCACCGATTTGGGCGTTTCACGCTCGCCAGTGAGGGAAGCGCTTGAAATTCTGGCGCAACGCGGTGTCGTGACGCGTCATCCAAATCGTGGCTACTACGTCGCTAAACGCGCGGCGGGCGCGGCGCAAGAAACCGGCGTGGAACCGCCCGATCCAGTCGATGCGCTGTACCTCAAGATTGCCGACGACCGGCTCGAAGGTGCGTTGCCGGTTCTGATTTCAGAGGCGATCGTGATGCGTGAGTACGACGTTCCGAGACGCCTCGCGCAACAGACTCTGGTGCGGCTGGCCGGCGACGGATTATTGGAAAGACGCCCGGCCCGCGGCTGGGCCTTCCCGGACTCTGTGACGTCCTATGAGGCCTATGAACAGGGGTTCCGGTTTCGTTCGGTGATTGAACCCGCAGGGCTGCTGCAGCCTGCCTTCCGCATTGTGCCGCGCGAATGGGCGCGGCTGCGTGACACCCAGTTGCGGATGGCGGACGCAACGCCAAGGAAGTTCTCCCCGATCGAGCTTTTCAGGATGGGGGCGGAGTTCCACGAAACCCTGGCTTCATGGTCGGGGAACCGGTTTTTTGTGGATGCGATCACCCGGCAAAATCAGTTGCGCCGGATTTTCGAGTATCGCGCCAAGGTCGACATGGAGCGCGTTCGTGCCCAGTCGGTGGAGCACTTGCAGCTACTCGACCTGCTTAACCACGGCGAAAACGCCGAAGCGTCCGCGTTGCTGAATCGTCACATCGAAACAGCTCGCAAGGCCAAGCTTTTGTTGCTCCAGAAGCACCGGAGAATCACCGGCGCCTGAAGAGGTATCTTGCAAGGCGAGTGCGAAACAAGTCGTGGCGCGCTCGCGCGTTCACATGATGGAGCTACGGCGTGACAACCTGCGCGATTTCGGTGGCACCTACAGGCACACCCGATTGCAAAAAGGCGACAGCCTCACGATCAGGCTGCAGTGCATCGACATGTTCAGCTACCAGGCGCTTTACGACAACGTGTTGCAGATTTGCGTGTAGAGCGCCGCACGCAAGACTGCATTCCGCGTTTTTCCGCGCCACCGCCCTCTGAGGCGGTTCACCAGGCGGCATCTCGGGTGGAGTATGGTCGCGCCCGTATCGTCTGCAGCAAGAGTCTCTCGGTTCACTGGAAAGGATACTTAAGGTATACTTTTTACTCATTGGCCGATTTTGAATTTGATCCCGCAAAAAGCCAATCCAATCTCGTCAAACACGGCATCGATTTCGTTGCGGCTCAAGCGCTATGGAACGATCCTGATTTACTGGAGATCCCGGCCAGAACAGACGACGAGCCGAGATTCGTGGTGATTGGACGCATCGGCTCAAAATATCGGTCCGGGGTCATCACGTACCGGCGCAATGTCATTCGGTTCATTTCGGTTCGTCGATCAAGACCTGAGGAGATTGTGTTTTATGAAAGCTAAAACTTTTGAGCGGCGGTTTGACGAAGGCGCAGACATGACGGCTGCGCTTGATTTATCAAAAGCCAGACGGACGCTGCAAACCCAGAAGCGCGTCAATGTGGATTTCCCAACCTGGATGATTGACTCTTTGGACCGGGAAGCCCGCAAGCTGGGCGTAACGCGGCAATCGGTCATCAAGGTCTGGCTGGCCGAGCGGCTGGAAGCGAGCGCTGCCAAAACCGGATTCAACAACACGCTGGCAGTTTAAGCTTTGGCGCGGCGCTGCAACGCCGCCCACACCCGGATGCGGGCGCGAATCTGCGAGGTCGGGCTGAACGCTTCTTGCTCGAGAAAGCTGCCGTCACTGCCTACGACGCGCACGGTGTCGCCCGCCGCAGGCTCGCCCTAAACCCGGGCGAATGGCGCCGGAGAAAACCCAGGGATGGCGGCGCAGCAGGGATTTCTCCTTGCCCGGCTTCAACACGATGCTGTGCATGGCTTGTCGATCGTTACCAAAAAAATGACAGCCTCGTGAGAGGCACGTTTTTGTCATGAATAATGTAGTGCTCAATACTTGCGCCGTGCGCGCGGATGGGCCACGTCGTACACCTTGGATAGCTGCTGGAAATCCAGGTGGGTATAAATCTGGGTGGTGCTGATGTTGGCGTGCCCGAGGAGTTCCTGCACCGCACGCAGGTCGCCGGAGGATTGCAGCATGTGGCTGGCGAACGAGTGGCGCAGCACATGTGGGTGCACATGGGCTGGCATGCCGCTTTTTTGCGCCCAGCGCTTCAGGCGGGTTTGCACCAGGGTGGCGGAGACCCGCTTGCCGCGTGGCGAGAGGAACAGCGGACGCGGATCGTCGCGCAACAGCTGCCCGCGTGCCGCACGCCATGCCGCCAGCGCTACGAGGGCGCGGCGTCCGACCGGGACGCTGCGAGTCTTGCCCCCCTTGCCGGTGACGGTGACTTCACCGGCGCGATCATCGATCCAGCCAATCGAGGCGGCGTCCGGCGTGTGGTCCAGGCCGATCAATTCGGCCAGGCGCAAACCGGAGGAGTAGAAGAGTTCGAACATCGCGCGGTCGCGCAACTCCTGCGCATCGTCCGGGTTGGCCGCCGCGGCATCGAGCAACATGCCCGCGTGATCCACCGAGAGCGCCTTGGGCAAGCCGCGTGCGGCCTTGGGCGCGCGGATTCCGGCGGCCGGATTGAGGGTGAAGCCCTGGCGTCGGCAGGCCCAGTTGAAAAAACTGCGCCACGCTGAGAGCGCGCGGGCAATCGAGCGTGGCTTGAGGCCTTTCTGGTGCAAGCGCGCAGCGAAGCTGCGGATGTCTGCCGCCTTGAGCGTGGCTGGTGGCCGGGCGCCGGAAAGCTGGCCCAGCACCAGCAGATCACGTGCATAGGTGGCGATCGTGGCTTTGGAGCAAGCGCGCTCGGATTCGAGGTAAGACAGGAACGCCGCCGCCAGCTCGCCAGGGTCGGTGGCGTGATCCGTCACGGCGCAGGGTAAAGGTGGGCCAGGGCCGCCGACAGCGATTCGGCCAGGCGTTCGAGGTACAAGGTGCCCATGCCGGCATAGAAGCGGTGTTCGTTTTCGCTTGCGAGTGCCAGCAAACCGCCGCCGCCACTGATGGCCATCAACGCCAGTGATTTCAGGTGCGGAGCGGCTTCGCCGAACCATCCGGCGACCTCTTCGCCGACCCTGACCTCTTCATGCTTGAGGCCGTGGATCGGACCGCAATACGGCAGCTTGAAAGCTGATCCGGGCGTGTCGACGAGCCGTTGCAAACCCACACTCAGGCCGGCACGGCTATCGATGGCGGCAAACTCGGACTTGACACGCCAGGCGCGGAACTGGCAATGCGGTATCGCGAAATCCTCGCGCAAATGGTAGTTCATGCGCTCGATCACCCGTAGGGGCGAAACCGGCACGGCACCCAGCATGGCCAGCGTCAGGCGATGCATCTTGGACGACAAGGCATCATTGCTGTGACCGGTTTCGACCAGGTCGGCCAGGGAGTGCTCGAGCGCCTTGACTTTCTCGCGCAGGGTCAACATCTGCCGTTCGGGCAGCGAGATCGCGCGGCCACCGTGCGGGTGCGGCACGAAGATCTGCGCCATCTGATCGGCGTAGTCCTCAAAAAAGCTGGGGTTGTGCTGCAGATACTGGGCGACGGCGTCGGGGGTCATCCGGAGGCTCTTGGTTGGCGTGTGCGGATTGTACGTTCAGGCCGCATCCAAGGAAACACCGGATGCGCCCACAGGGAAGAAAAGCCGCTTTTGCGGGGTACTTGTTTGAATCAAGGCCGCCGTTCGAAAGCCTGCGGTACAGGGTCTCATCAGTCCTTTCACAACTCAATCTCGCCCTCGAACACGGTGACCGCCGGCCCGCTCATCATCACGACGCGTCCGGCGCCCGGCCAGCGAATCGAGAGCGCACCGCCATGGGTGTCGACACGGACCGGTGTGTCGCCGGCCAGCAAACCACGATCGATGCCGGCAACCACCGCCGCGCACGCGCCGGTGCCGCAAGCCAGGGTTTCACCAGCCCCACGCTCGAACACGCGCAAGCGGATATGGGTCGGCGACAGCACCTGCATGTAGCCCGCGTTGACGTGGCGCGGAAACGCCGGGTGCGCCTCGATCATCGGGCCCTGCTGTGCGACCGGCGCGCTGTCGACATCGTCAACCACTTGTACCGCATGCGGGTTGCCCATCGAGACAATCGAAACATCGACAGTCGCGCCGGCGACATGCAGCAGGTAGCGTTGCGGATGGCCCGCCGATTGCGCCTGCGCCGGATCGAACGGCAGTGTTGCAGGTTCGAACGATGGCACACCCATGTCGACACTTACATCACCACTGTCTTCAAGCCGTGGCTCGATGATGCCGCCCAGGGTTTCGACGCGGATGCTGCGTTTCGGTGTCAGGCCCTTGTCATGCACGAAGCGCACGAAGCAGCGCGCACCATTGCCGCATTGCTCGACTTCGCCGCCGTCGGCGTTGATGATGCGGTAGCGAAAATCGGTGTCGCTGCGGGTGGCGCGTTCGACGATCAGTATCTGGTCGGCGCCGATGCCGAAATGGCGGTCGGCCAGCGCCCGCCACTGCTCGCGCGTTGGGCTGAGGTGCTGATTGATGGCGTCGATGACGATGAAGTCATTGCCCAGACCGTGCATTTTCGAGAAGCGCAGTTTCATCGCGGGACGGGTTCGTTCTAGCTTGCGTAAATGGGTGCAGCGCCAGGCGGACGGGTCTTGAAGCGCTTGTGCAGCCAATGATATTGCGCCGGCGCCGCCCGCACCATGTCTTCAATGAAGGCGTTCATGCGTCCGGTGTCGGCTTCGACACTGGCACCCGGATAGTCCGGCCACGGCGGGTGAATCGTGACCGTGTAGCCGGCGTCGGTCATGGTTGCTATGCAGGGCAGGATTGTCGCCCCCGACATGCGCGCGAGGCGGGACACGGCCGTCACCGTGGCGGTGGGAATGCCGAAAAACGGCACGAAAGCGGAATCGCGTGCGCCCAGGTCCATGTCTGGCAGGTAGTAGAGCGGCAGGCCCTGCTTGAGGGCGCGCAGCGCAGCGCGAACGCCTTCCTGGCGCGACAGCAACAGGGGGTCGTTGAAGCGCCGGCGGCCGGCGAGCAGGGCGGCATTGAATAGCGGGTCCTTCTGGTTGGCGTAAATGGTGACCAGCCGGCTGTCGAGCGAAAGGCGCGACCAGGCGGCGTCGAGCCCGGCGAAATGCGGAGCCAGCAAGATCACCGGGCGGCCCGCCAGGGCGGCCAGGTGCGAACCGCCTTCGAGGCGGACCAGCGCACGGATGCGAGTGGCGGAGGCGTGCCACAAAATGGCTCGATCGAGAAAGCCTTGACCGAAAACACGAAAGGCCTGGTGTACCAGTGCGTGCCGCTCAGACGCCGGGAGTTCAGGCAGGCAGGCATCAATGTTGGCCTGTGCGACCCGGCGTCGCTGCGGCGCCAGCCGGTAAAGCAGGCCACCAAGCAGGCTACCGCAAGCGCGCAGCATGCCAACAGGCAGGCAATGGGCGATGCGCATCAACGCGAGCAAGACGCGCGTCATTCGCTGTTTGTCCGCGGCACGGCAGCGTCGTTGTCCTGGCGCCCCGCCGGCACCCTGTAGCGGTCGTAACTCCAAAGGTATTGGGCGGGGCACTCGCGAATCAGTGTTTCCAGTGCACTGTTGATTTGCGTGACCGCTGCGGTCATGTCGCTTGACAAAGGGGCTTCGAACGGCCGTACTGATAGTCGATAGCCACGGCCACGGGGCAGGCGCTCAGCAAAGGCCAGCAGCATGACCGCGTCGCCGGCGCGCACCAGGCGCCTGACCAGGGTCATGGTGTATGCCGGTTTGGCGAAAAATGGCGCCCACACACCCTCGCCGAGGCGCGGGGTTTGATCTGGCAGCAGGCCGGCAGCCTCGCCGCGCCTTAAGGCCCGGATCAAGGCGCGCACACCGGCAAAATCGGCGCTGGCGAGCTTCATGTTGGGGCGACCGCGGCCGGATTCGATCAATGGTGTCAACGCCGCCTTGCGGGGGCGGCGGTAGAGCACGGTGATCGGCTTGTCGGCAGGTGCGCGGTGCGCATAGATTTGAGCGGTGATTTCGAAGCAGCCCAGGTGCGGCGTCAGGAAAATGATGGGGCGGCTGGCTGCATGGGCGGCGTCGATGTGTTCCCAGCCGCGGGTCTCGACAACCAGTCTGGCTACAGCATCGGGGGGGCGCAACCAGACCGCCGGCAATTCGGCTATTGCCTTGCCTGCTTCGCGGATCGCGGCCGTGCGCGTCGCCCGATCGGCATACCCGGCCTGTCTAAGGTTGGCATCGAGGTGCAGACGGTAGGCGCTCGATGCCCGGTAGGTGAGAATGCCGAGCGCAGACCCCGCCAGATGGAGCAGCCGAAGGGGCATGCGCGAGGCGAGCAGGAAAAGAAATTTGAGCAATTGTCGGGTTCGGGTGAAGTGGTGGTCTGTTAAAATGCAGCATTGACGGTGCGTCTATCCCGACGCTGCCCCGATCAACCCACTTCAATCTGATCAGCCCACTTCCATGAGCGAATATTTGTTTACGTCGGAGTCTGTCTCCGAAGGTCACCCGGACAAGGTGGCAGACCAAGTTTCCGACGCGATTCTTGACGCGATTCTAGCCCAGGACAAATTTAGCCGAGTGGCCGCCGAAACCCTGTGCAACACCGGTCTGGTGGTTCTGGCGGGCGAAATCACGACCAACGCGAACGTCGATTACATTGGGGTGGCGCGCGAGACCCTCAAACGCATCGGCTACGACAATACCGATTACGGCATCGACTACAAGGGTTGTGCGGTGCTGGTGGCTTACGACAAGCAGTCGCCGGATATTTCCCAGGGTGTGACCGAAGGTCAGGGCCTGAATCTCGACCAAGGCGCCGGTGACCAAGGCCTGATGTTCGGCTATGCCTGCGACGAGACCCCCGAATTGATGCCGCTGCCGATTTATCTGGCGCATCGGTTGGTTGAACGGCAGAGCGAACTGCGGCGCGATGGCCGGTTGCGCTGGTTACGCCCGGATGCGAAGTCGCAGGTGACCATCAAGTACGTGGATGGCAAACCGGCTGAAATCGATACCGTCGTGCTGTCGACGCAGCATTCACCCGAGATGCAGCACAAGGACATCGAAGAGGCTGTGATCGAGCAGATAATCATGCCGGTTCTACCCAAGCACATGATCGCCAAGAACATTCGCTACCTGGTCAATCCGACCGGTCGTTTCGTGATCGGCGGCCCGCAAGGCGACTGCGGTTTGACCGGGCGCAAGATCATTGTCGATACATACGGCGGTGCCGCGCCGCATGGCGGCGGCGCGTTTTCCGGCAAGGACCCGTCCAAGGTTGATCGTTCGGCGGCTTACGCGGCGCGTTATGTGGCCAAGAACGTAGTGGCGGCGGGCCTGGCTTCGCGTTGCCAGGTACAGGTCAGCTACGCCATTGGCGTGGCCAAACCCACTTCGATCATGGTTACCAGTTTTGGAACGGGCAAGATCAGCGACGAAAAACTCGAAGCACTCGTCGCCCAGCATTTCGACCTGCGTCCAAAGGGCATCATCATGATGCTTGATCTTCTGCGCCCGATCTACCAAAAGACCGCTGCGTACGGCCATTTCGGCCGCGAAGAACCCGAATTCACTTGGGAAAAAACCGACAAAGCCGCAGCCCTCAAGGCTGCGGCCGGCGTGTAACGCCGGCGCGCGGCGGCGCGCTGTCGGTTTTTCGGCGCACACTTGACTTCGCGCGAGCGGAAGTTGTGTCGAAGGCAAAGGAACGCCAAGATTGAAGAGGCGACCCCGCAGCATGCCACAAGAAAAGCTCGTAACTTCTGCTCAAGAACAGCGCCGTTTTGCCGTAAACAGTTGGCTATTTGGAGGTGCAGATGGTTATCGGGCAGGCCTTTTTCTGTCGTATAATTTAGTTTGCTGAGGAGCGTTGCGACTACGGTTCGACCGTAGCCAGGCTCAGCAAGAACAAACGGCGCTCAAACACTTTCAACCGTGTTTGGAGCGCCTTTTTTACGTCTGGCGCTCCGCTTTCTCAGGAGCTCAAGCAATGGCAGCCGTACTCAAACCCGCCCAGGATTATCATGTCGCCGACATCACGCTCGCCGACTGGGGCCGCAAGGAAATCAAGATCGCCGAGACCGAAATGCCCGGTCTGATGGCGATTCGCGAAGAATTCGCATTGACCAAGCCGCTGCGCGGTGCGCGCATCACCGGATCGTTGCACATGACGATCCAGACCGCGGTGCTGATCCAGACCCTCGAGGCACTGGGCGCGCAGGTGCGCTGGGCTTCTTGCAACATTTACTCGACCCAGGATCATGCCGCAGCGGCAATCGCCGCCGACGGCACGCCGGTATTTGCCTACAAGGGTGAGAACCTGGATGAGTATTGGGACTACACCCATCGCATCTTCGAATGGGCAGATGGCGGTTTCTCGAACATGATTTTGGACGATGGCGGCGACGCAACGCTCCTGCTGCACCTTGGCACCAAGGCTGAAAAGGATGGGTCGGTTCTGGCCAACCCGGGCAGCGAAGAGGAAATCTGCCTGTTCAATGCGATCAAGAAACGCCTGGCAACACAACCGGGTTGGTACTCCAAGCGCTTGGCGCAGATCAAGGGCGTGACCGAGGAAACCACCACCGGCGTGCATCGTCTGTATCAGATGCACAAAGAGGGGCGGCTTGCCTTCCCGGCGATCAACGTCAACGACTCTGTTACAAAGTCGAAGTTTGACAACCTGTACGGCTGCCGCGAATCGCTGGTTGATGCGATCAAGCGCGCGACTGATGTGATGGTGGCAGGCAAGGTGGCCGTGGTGGCGGGTTATGGCGACGTCGGCAAAGGTTCGGCGCAGGCGCTGCGCGCCCTTTCGGCCCAAGTGTGGGTGACCGAAATCGATCCGATTTGCGCGCTGCAGGCGGCGATGGAAGGCTACCGCGTGGTCACGATGGACTATGCCGCCGAGCATGGCGACATTTTCGTATCCGCTACCGGCAATTACCATGTGATCACCGAAGCCCACATGGCGAAGATGAAAGACCAGGCAATCGTCTGCAACATCGGTCATTTCGACAATGAAATCGATGTGGCCTCCCTGAAGAAATACACTTGGGAAAACATCAAGCCGCAGGTAGATCACGTGATTTTCCCCAATGGCAAGCGCATTATCCTGCTGGCCGAGGGGCGCCTGGTGAACCTGGGTTGCGGCACCGGACATCCCAGCTACGTGATGTCGTCCTCGTTCGCCAATCAGACCATTGCACAGATCGAACTGTTTACCCAGACTGAAAAGTACCCGGTCGGTGTTTATGTGCTGCCCAAGCACCTTGACGAAAAGGTCGCGCGCTTGCAATTGAAGAAGCTCAATGCGCAGTTGAGCGAACTCACGCCCGAGCAGGCGGCTTACATCGGTGTCAAGCACGAAGGCCCTTACAAGGCCGATACCTACCGCTACTAGCGATCATGCCGACGCGCCCCGCGCGTCGGCATGAAGTCCGGATCGGTGCGGGCAGGCGTGGCCGCTGTCCGGTCCGGCGGTGATGCGGAACCAACGCTCTGGGGGAGGGTCTGTGAGGCTCTTGTTGCTCTGGGTGTTCAATGCTGCGGCACTGATTGCCGTTGCATATGTGCTGCGCGACGGCATCAAGATCGACGGCTTTGGCTCCGCGTTGTTGGCAGCTCTGGTTCTCGGCCTGGTCAATACCCTGATCCGGCCGATTCTTGTGTTGCTGACCTTGCCCATCACGCTTGTCACGCTCGGGCTATTCATCTTTTTCATCAACGGATTTCTTTTCTGGTTCGTGGGCTCGGTTTTGCGGGGTTTCACGGTTGCGGGGTTTTGGTACGGCGTTGGCGGGGCGTTGACGTACAGTGTGTTTTCCTGGGCGCTGGCAACGCTGCTTCCAGGCGCCAGAAAGGCCAATGGCAATGAGTAAGGCGCAAGGGGTTTTCAGTTGCGAGTTTTTCCCGCCGAAGACCGCTGAGGGTCAGGCGAAGTTGCGCGTGACCAAACGGCAATTGGAGCAGCTGAAGCCGCGTTTCTTTTCCGTCACCTTCGGCGCCGGCGGCACTACGCGCGACGGCACCCTATCGACTGTGCTGGAGATCCAGCGCGACGGGTTCGACGCCGCGCCGCACCTTTCGTGCATCGGCGGTAGCCGCGAAAACATCGCCTCGATTCTCGATGAGTACAAAGCCAATGGCATCCGGCACGTGGTCGCGCTGCGCGGTGACATGCCGTCCGGAATGGTCGAGATCGGCGACTTTCGTTATGCCTCGGAACTGATCGCGTTCATACGCGAGCACACCGGCGACTGGTTCCATATCGAAGCGGCGGCATATCCGGAAGTTCATCCGCAAGCGAAGTCGCCACAGGATGACCTGCTCAATTTCAAGCGCAAGATCGATGCGGGCGCCAACGCCGGAATAACACAGTACTTTTACAATCCGGATGCGTACTTCCGCTTTCGTGACGAATGCGCAGCCGTCGGCGTGACAGTGCCGATCGTGGCGGGCATCATGCCGATCGCCAATTTCACGCAATTGGCGCGATTCTCGGATGCCTGCGGTGCCGAGATTCCGCGCTGGATACGCTTGAAGCTTCAGTCCTTCGGCGATGATCGCGCCTCAATCCGCTCGTTCGGCCTCGACGTAGTCACCGATCTGTGCGATCGCCTGTTGTCTCAGGGGGCGCCGGGGCTGCACTTTTACACGCTCAATATGGCGGGTCCGACCAGCACAATCTGGCAGCGCTTGGGCCTTTGAGTTAGGAAAACGCTGAACAAGTCCCTGGAATTCGGATCCTCGAACGAAGAGTCATTTCGATTCAACGTCCCGCAAGAGCAACCCTTTCGACCTACGGACTTGTTCAGTGTTTCCTCGGGCCGCAGCGGCGAAGGCGTCCGCAGTCGGCTATTGCGAATCTTGAAGTGCGGAGGCATTCGTCAAGGTCGCGCCAGCGGTTTGCACCTCAGATTCTGCCCCGCTTTGTAAGCTTTGTGATCGAGCGCTACACTGGGAACGCTGGATTCGGTGATTTGTTTCCGAGGAGTTGCGGAAATGGCGCGTGCGATATTGCACAAAGCCGGCGATTCTCGCTGCCAATCAGCGGCTTCCACTTGAGTTTTTCGTCTTCTGTGACGACAATAACGGCCATGAAACCAGGTGCAAAATCGATTGCAAGTCGTCTCGCCTCGGGAGTGTTTCTGGCGCTGTGCATTGCGCAAGCCAGCGCTCAAGGCTTCAAGTTTTCAAATGAGGACAACACAGGCGCGAAGGAACCGGCCGAGCGCGACGCCCGTGTGGGCGCGCTGCTTTCCACTCCATGCCGGGACAAGATCAAGAGCCGCAAGATCCTGGTGCTGATTGGCGAAGAGAAGAATGGTACTGTGCAAGCGAAGCAGGATGCGTTCAGTCCGCACTTCGAAGCGGTGAACCAGCGACTGAGAAATCTGGGTCTGCGCACGTACTCGGCCGATGAAATCAAACGGCAGGTGGCGCAGGCCGAGATTGATGCCTACTTCAAGAACAACCCCGATGCGGCCTTGTCGGCGAGCAAACGCCTGGCGGCAAACTACTTGCTGCGCGGACTGATATCTTCGACTACGACTGTCAATCCGGTACTCAAGGTAAACCAGGTTGTCGTGGGCATGCAGTTTGTCCTCACGGCGGCCAGCGGCAAGAAGATCTCAGAGACTCAGACACGTGCCCAGAGCTATGCCGGCGCAGATAGCGCCGGTATGGCCTTGACGCTGATAAACGAGCAGGCCGAAGAAGCGGTCGCGCGTCTATACAGCGATTATTGTCAGCAGGATTCGGGCCGCAAGTAGGCGGCCCTCACACCCAGGCAGGAGTACTACTCAATGAAACGAATTTTCGCAATCGCAGTTCTGACCGGCTTTGCATCGGTCGAGGCTCTGGCGCAACCGGTGTTCGGCAATCCTTCGCCAAACGCCGGCAGCAGCACCTCTCAAAAGGCCAACGAGGCAGCGGATCAGGCGGCTTACAAGCCGGTTGCATACGAAAACAAGGGCAAGAAAGGCCCGGAACTGGTGGTCATACCCGGCGATGTCAAAAGCAATAATGCCACCTTCGCGCAGAAGTTCGGCCCCAATAATATCGCCGACTTCGCCGAACTTGAGCTTTCGCAGGCCAACTTTCCGGTTCTGGAACGTGCCAACCTCGGCGCGCTACTTAACGAGGTTTCGCTGGCTTACAACCTGGGGGATCAGAACGCGGCGCGCAAGGCCATGCAGATTGGCCGACTCAAGACCACCAAGTGGATTGTCAAGTTCGACATCCTCAAGGCCGAGCAGATTGCGGAGAACAAAAAAGGCTTCGATGGAAGGGCGATCGGTGCACTTGGTGGTCTGTTTGGCTTGGGCGGGTCGGTTGCCGGCCACGTTGTATCGAACGTGCAGACCAACGAGTCGACCGGCGTCTGGCTGGTGGGGATGCGCTACAAGATCATGGATGCCAACACCACCGAACAGGTGGCGCAGGGGTACAAGGAACTGAAAATGGAGGTTGGCCAGACCAGTACCTCGGTGATGGGGGTATCAGATGGGGCCAAGGGGGGTGTCGGACTGGACACCATGGTGCAGCGGCTGGTGCAGACAGCCGTGTGGGAAATCGATTCAAAGTACAAATAGGCCTATTCCGGACGGCTTTACCGCCGGAATAGTTGTTCGCGTTGGAGTGAACGCCTTTGGCGTCGCTCAACTTGAACTACATGCGGTAGCTGTTCGGTTTACCGCGTTCGTCAGGGGTGGTAATGGCTGAGATTTCCAGGCTCGGGAAGTATCTGATTCGTCGTGAGCTCGGGCGCGGCGCGATGGGGGTGGTGTACGAAGGCTTCGACCCCGCCATCGAGCGTACGGTTGCGATCAAGACCATACGCGCAGAGCAGTTCGAGCCGGCCCAGATGACCGAGATGCTGGCACGTTTCAGGCGCGAGGCACAGGCAGCCGGACGCCTGAATCATCCGAACATCGTCGCAATCTATGAGTACGGGGAGGATGGGGCCGCCGGCGCTGCGCCGACCGCCGATCCGGATGCCACGGTGATCGACGCGCCTTCGGCCGCAGCAGCATCGAAGATCGCATATATCGCGATGGAATTCATCAAGGGGCGTGAGCTCAAGGATTACTTTGACGAGAACCGACGCTTTCCGATGAAGGAAGTCGGCCGCATCATGGGCGAACTGCTCGGCGCGCTCGGCCACGCGCACAGCCATGGCGTAACCCATCGTGACATGAAGCCTGCGAATGTGATCCTGCTCGACGGCGGAACGTCTGTAAAGGTGGCGGATTTCGGAATCGCGCGGATCGAAACCTCCGAATTGACGCAGGCGGGTACCGTGCTTGGCACGCCTTCCTACATGTCGCCTGAGCAGTTTCTAGGACAAACAGTGGACGGTCGCAGCGACCTGTTTTCCTGCGGAGTCATCCTTTATCAGTTTCTCACCGGGGAAAAACCGTTTACCGGTGCGGTCACCACAATCATGCACAAGGTGCTGAAGGAAGAACCGCTTGCGCCTTCGATGTTGAACGCAACCCTGCCGCCTGCCTGGGATGCGGTGGTCAGGAAGTCGATGGCCAAGAACCCGGATCAGCGTTATCAGAATGCTGCCGAGTTTGCGCAGGCGATTCATGACGTGATCGATGGAAAGCCGGCGGGCCAGGCTGATGCGACGCTGGTCGATTTGGGCGACGCGACAATGCCGGGCGTTGCCCGTTCGGGAGCAGCGGGCGATCCATCGTCGCCGCCTCCGTTGCCAGCGGCAGCAGTCGCCAATCCGATCGCGCCGCCGTCGAGCGGGCGCAAGTCCGGCCTGGTGCTGGCGGCAGTTGCGGCGACGCTGGTTGTCGCCGGCGCGGCTTACGTTGCGCTCACAAAGAAGCCGGAGGCGCCTTCGCAGTCGGCCGGAGCACCGGCAATGACAACGCCGCCTGGCCCCGCCGCAGTTGCCGCGCCACCGCTCGCGCAGCCGGTCGCGGTCGCTGAACCACCGTCGGAGCCAGGCACGATGACCATCAGCGCTTTGGGCCTGGCCGACTTGGCCAAGTTCAATGGCGACGCGGCTGCGGCCGGGGCCGAGGCACGCGCCGACGCCAAACGCCAATTGGTCGAAAAAGCGCTTGGGCTGTACGTGGCACAGGAGTCGCTGGACAAGAACTACGACTGGGTTGCAAAGAACATGCTTTCGCGATCCGGCGAGTTCATCAAGGCCACCTTGTCGGAGGATGCGCCGCAGACGGGCAAGGATGGCCTCGTGGCGTTAACCACCCGCGCCACCATCAAGGTGCGCGATGTGCAGAAATCGCTCAACCAGATGAGCGAGAAGGAGCGCGTTGACTTCATCCGGAACAACGGTGATCCGAAGATCTCTGTTGAGATGCTCATACGCAACGCGGAGTCGACCCAGCCGATGCCACCGGCGCGCTCCCAACTGGCGGAGAACATGATAAAGGAGCGAATCAAGTCCTTCGGCTTCCGCGTCTGGGTGACAGACGGCGAGGCCAAGACCGGTGCCTCTGCAAAATCGGCCGACTTTCACATCTTAGGCGAGGTCAAGGTCAAACTGCTGTCGGCCAAGCTGGCCGCTTCCGGGCTTACGATCACCAAGACGGCACTGACCTCCTGGACCATCAAGGCGATCGACAAGTCCACGGGCGAAGAGATCTATCTCAACACGACCATGCCCAAAAGCACCTCATGGGCCAACGAGGACTCGGCGCTGGCTGACATAGGCAAACAGGTTGGCGACGAATTTTCGAAAAAGTTCTTCCTGGCGCGTTTCAATTTCGGCACCCAGAAGGTCAACCTCAACGTCGCCGGGTTGCCCGTTGGCGCGAGTGCTGCGGTGCTGCGCGAGTTACGCGGCCTTCGTGTAGTGCTGGACGCCCGCGAGATCGCGGCCGGAAAGTATGCCCTCGAGTTGCCTGACGGCAGCGCCACTGACCTGATTGCAGAGGGAGTGGCCAAGCCACTGAACGCCAAGCTTGGTCAACCTTGCTTCGCTTCCTCCGGTGCCGCAGGTGCGGACATCAACGTCTCCTTCGCCGCAGTTTGCGCAGTTGAGGCAGTGCGCGCTCGATTCGAAACAGCGCCGCCGGCAGGACTGTTGTCGGCCCCTGAAGGCCGCAACCGGACAGTGAGAAAAATCGCCTGAGATCTGCTTTCGGAGGAAATGCTCCGGAGATCAGCCTCGCACCGTGAACTCCACGATTTCCGCGGAAGATTCCGCAGCGCTGTGGCCAAAAATGATCTGGCCGGAGCCACGCAGCATCAGTTCCTCGCGCCGCAGGCTCATCTCCGCCTCACCCTTGACGGTCACGAAGGTGCCGTTGGTGCTTTGGTCGGACAGAAAGAACTTGTCGCGGCGTTTTTCGATGCGCGCATGGTTGCGCGAAGCCTTGGGGTCGGCGATGACGAAGTCGCTGCCGGCGTCGCGTCCAAGAGATACGCTGGTGCGGGTCTGATTCATCACGATTTCGCGACCGCCATGCTTCAACACCAGTACTGCCTGCGACTGCGGTGTGCTGACCGATTGTGCCGTCATTGTCAGGTCATCACCCTCCTGCCAAATGACTTCGCAGACCGCGAGGTCGTCGGCCTTGCCCTTGACGGCCAGCGCTGCGATGTCACGCGTGCCCATGCGCAACGCGGGTGACAACTGATCCACCGTACTCCGGGTGGTGAAGATCTGCAAGCCTTTGGCGAGACCAGCCATACGTGCGGCGGTGTTGACGGTGTCGCCGAACACATCCGCGTTTTCCTCGATCACAACGCCCGCATGGAAGCCGACACGGATCTTGCGCTTGGCGCCATTGACAGCTGGCAGTTTGTCGATCCGCGTCTGCATGTCGGTGGCGGCAATGAAACCGCGATCAGCGCCATCGAACACGCACATGATCTCGTCGCCGATGGTTTTTATCACGCGACCGCCATGGCGTGCGGTCACAGCTGACATCTCGACCAAGGCTTCGTCGATCATTGCCTTGGCCTTGGCATCGCCCAAAACTTCGTAGAGTTGCGTACTGCCGGCAATATCGGCAAACAACACCGCAACGATCTTTTCCTGCAGCGCAGCTCCAACGAGCTGGGTCGGTTCGGAAGGGGCGATCATGCCGGCTCGAGCGACCAGTGCAGGCTTGAACTCAGGCAGCTGCGCGCAGCTTGGCCTGGGCGGCAGAAGCGTGCAGCGATGCATAGGCTGAATGTGCAGCCGCCTCCGCCTGTCCGACCCTGACCGCATGGCCCATGTCCATCAGAACCGAGCCCAACGCAGAGAGGCACAGCATCACATTCTCGGGCTTGCACGAATAACCCATCAGTCCGAAACGCCAGATCTTGCCAGCGAGCGGCCCAAGGCCGGCACCGATTTCGATGTTGAACTCGTTCAAGAGGCGTTTGCGTACTTCACCTTCCGATTTCTGCAGGCTTTCGGGAATCTTGATCGCATTCATTTGCGGCAGGCGGTATGCCTCCTTGACCAGAAATTCGAGCCCCATGGCTTCGAGGCCGGCCTTGAATGCAAGGTGATGCCGCATGTGACGCGCCCAGGAATTTTCCAGCCCCTCTTCCTTCAGCAGCAGCAAGGCCTCGTGCAGGGCGAACAGGCTGTTTATCGGAGCGGTGTGGTGATAGGTGCGAGTGGTTTCGCCCCAATAGCCAAGTACAAGGTTCAAGTCCATGAACCAGCTTTGCACACGGTTCGTGTCTTTCCGCAGCTTGACCCTTTCAATCACCGCATCGTTGTACGAAACCGGTGAAAGGCCTGGCACGCAGGACAGACATTTTTGGCTGCCGGAGTAGATGGCGTCGATGTTCCACTCGTCCACCCGAACCGGTGTGCCTGCAAGCGAGGTAACCGCGTCGACAATGGTCAGCATGTGATATTTACGCGCCAGCGCGACCAGGGTTTTGGCGTCGGACTGCGCACCGGTTGAGGTCTCGGCGTGCACGAATGCAACTACTTTGGCGTCCGGGTTTTTCTTCAGCGCATCTTCAAGCTTTTGCGGATCGCATGGATCGCCCCACTGGTCCTCGACAACCACCGCGACGCCGCCAGCCCGCTGGACATTTTCGACCATGCGACCGCCGAAAACGCCATTCTTCATGACGATCACCTTGTCGCCGGGCGCGACCATGTTTACGAAGCACGACTCCATGCCCACCGACCCGGGGCCCGAAAGCGGGAACGTAAGCTGATTGTTGGTTTGATATGCGTAGCGCAGCAATTGCTTGATCTCATCCATCATATCGACAAAAATCGGGTCGAGATAACCGATTGAAGGCAGGCTGGATGCAGCCAGCACACGCGGATTGATTTCAGATGGCCCAGGACCCATCAATGTGCGTTGCGGCGGATGGAAGGAGCCGATCTTGCGGCTCGGGGCAAATGAGGTCGAAGTCACGTGAAAGACCCTTTCCGGGTGAGTGCGAAGCGCGCGCCGGAGTGGCGCGCCGCCGAAAAATCGTTGTAGAACAGTGCATTACGATACTATCGCTAAGCCTGCCAGTTTAACATAGGCTGGCTGCAGTTGATGCCATCACCTTATCTTGCTTATCCTAGGATCAGCCGATCAAGCTTGAGGTCGTGGCTCTGCGGTTCGATGCTCTCAAGCCGGCAAATCCTGAATCCGATGCCTGTGGTGTCCGGTCGGCGCGCCAGTGCGGCCAAGGTGCGGTCATAGTATCCACCGCCATAACCCAGCCGGTAGTTTCGGTCGTCGAACCCGACCAGGGGAACCAAAAGTGCGTCCGGATCTATCCAGCGGCCAGTTGCGGGGACTGACGTGCCGAAGCCGGCGCTCTGCATCGTAGTTGCTGGGCTCCATTCGCGGAACTTGAGTGGGGCCGCTCGCTTGACGACAACCGGCAACACGGCGCAGCGGTGGCGAGATCCGGCCAGCCATTCGGTGAGCGCTGGTCGAGCGTCGAACTCATGCTGGATCGGCCAGTAAAATCCGAGCACGCCCTCGAAATCCGCCAAAAGTGTGGTCAGCTCGATGCCGATCGCACGCTCGGCTTCAGCACGGGCGCCGACCTGCATGTTCGCACGCAGGGCAAGCAAGTCCCTTCGCCACTGAGTGCGGCGGGTAGTGAGGTCGATCGGCATGGGAGCGTGATCCGCAGGACTCATCTGCATTCATTGTTAGGTACGGAAAATCGTATGTTATTCTGATTCGGGTTCGCCATGAGATCAGTGATCATCCGCAGTCTTCTTTTGCTCAACGCGCTTGCCGCGTTGCTGCTCCCCTTGTCGCTTGAAGCGACGCAGCGCAAGGCCCCTGTTGCAACCCCTGAAGAGGCATTTGTAGCGGCACGCGAGGCTTTTCGCACAGGTAGTCGCGACAGGCTGGTGCTGGCTGCCGAGCAGTTGCGTGGTCATCCGCTGGAAATGTACGGCGAGTATTGGCTTCTTTTGCTGCGGCGAAACGACGTCGATGATGGCGATTTCCAGAATTTTCTGACGCGCAACGACAAAAGCTTTCTGGCCGAACGTGCTCGGGTAGAACGCTTACGTCTCCTCGGTAGTCGGCGCGCCTGGGAGCATTTCGACACCGAGCGCGCCAAACTGGTCTATACGGAAGATTTCGAGGTCTTGTGCTATTCAGCGCTGGCGCGGGTATTGCGTAAGGAGGAGGCGGGGCGGCGCGAAGCGATGGCATTGTGGATGACACCGCGCGAATTGCCGCCGGGCTGCATCGCAATGGCGGAACAGTTGCTCAGCGGCAGCGCCTTGATTGATCGACATGTCTGGGAGCGCATTCGCGCCTTGGCTGATGCCAATCAGCTTGCCGCCATCAGGCGCACCGTGGAGTATCTGCCGGACAATCAGGCACTCGACTTGCAGCAGTTGGAGTCCGCATTTAGCCATCCGGCGCCGTGGCTCAAGCGGGGCGTCGACCTGCGTACGCGACCGCAGCGCGAACTGGCATTGCTGGCCGTTGGCCGTCTGGCGAAGACCGATCCGCGCGACGCGGCGGACTGGTGGAAAAAGATCGGCAAGAAGCCGTTTACGGAGACCGAGCATCAATGGGCGTGGGCACAAATCGCCGTCCAGGCCGCGCGCCGACTATTGCCTGAGGCAGATGAATGGTTTGCCGAGGCTTCCGAGATTGAGTTATCGGACGAATACTTGCAATGGATGGCACGCGCCGGCTTGCGTGCAGGTGACTGGCCGCTGGTGACGAGGGCGATCAGGGGCATGACACCTGAGTCACGGCGTGAATCCACCTGGGTGTACTGGCAGGCTCGGGCGCTGCGGGAGCGAGGCAAGACCGAGGAGGCGCATCACTTGTTCGAAACCGTGGCGGCGGAATACAGCTTCTACGGGCAACTGGCAGCCGCTGAACTTGGTCGCCTGACGACGATTCCGCCGATCGGGCATGCGCCAACCCGCGATGAAGTCGAAGCCGTCGCGCGATTACCGGGAATCCAGCGCGCCCTTGCGCTTTATCGCCTTGGGTTCCGGGTCGATGCCAACCGTGAATGGGTGTTCACCATTCGAGGCATGGACGACAAGCAGCTGCTGGCAGCCGCTCAATTGGCCAAGAATCGCGACCTGCCTGATCGCGCCATCAACACCGCCGACAAGACCCTGCAATTGCATGATTTCGGCTTGCGCTACTTGAGCCCGCATTCGGAGCAGGTCAAGCCGCAAGCCAAGGCTCTGGGCTTGGATGATGCTTGGGTCTATGGTCTGATGCGCCAGGAAAGTCGCTTCATTACCAGCGCGAAGTCAGTCGCGGGCGCCTCGGGCCTGATGCAGTTGATGCCTGCCACTGCCAAGTGGGTGGCCAAGAAGATCGGTCTCAATGACTATCACCACGGCCGCGTCAATGATCTCGAGACCAATGTCGCGCTTGGCACCAACTACCTCAAAATTGTCCTGGACGAGCTTTACAGCCATCAGGCGTTGGCCAGCGCGGCGTATAACGCGGGTCCGGGTCGCCCACGGCGCTGGCGTGACGTCAAGCCGATGGAAGCTGCCATCTTCGCCGAATCGATCCCATTCAACGAAACGCGCGACTATGTCAAGAAGGTCATCAGTAACGCGGTGATCTATCAGGTGCTATTTACCGGCAGACCGGCGTCGATCAAGGATCGCTTGCCGTTGATCCCGCCACGGCGTGGCGAAGAGCGCCCGAGCGAAACGCCTTGAGGGCATTACTGGCATAGCGGATTTTGCTCATTTCTGCCAACAGTGGGCGTATAGCCTAGACTTCGCTTTCACCTGCGGTCCTACATATACTGATCATGAATCTGCAGAACTTTCTTGTCATTGGCGGGAGTGGCTTCATTGGCTCCGCCATTGCACGCAAGCTGGCTGCCCAAGGCCGAAAAGTCGTGGTTCCGACCCGTCGCCGGGATCGCGCCAAGCATCTGATTTTGCTGCCAACGGTGGATGTGATTGAAGCCGATATCCACGATTCCCGGGTTCTGGATCGCATGGTCGCCGGAGCGGACGCAGTGATCAATCTGGTCGGCGTCCTGCACAGTGATACAGCTAGGCCGTTCGGTATGCGCTTCAAAAAAGCGCATGTCGATCTGCCGCGCAAAATCGCTGCGGCCTGCGCAGTTGCCGGCGTTCCGCGCCTTCTGCACATGAGCGCCCTTGGCGCTGCCGCGGACGGCCCTTCCATGTATCTGCGTTCAAAGGCGGCCGGAGAAGCCGCGGTTCGCGAAACCGCAGGCAAGGTTGCGACGACCGTGTTTCGCCCTTCAGTCGTCTTCGGTCGTGACGATAAATTTATCAACTTGTTTGCCCGCATGCAAGGTCTGGCCCCGATTTTTCCAGTTGGCCACGCGGGAGCGCGCCTGCAGCCAGTGCATGTGGAGGATTTGGCGCAGGCCATGGTAAATGCTGCCGACAACCCTGTTACTTTCGGTCGCGCCTACGACCTCGGCGGCCCGCACGTCTACACGCTCAAGCAGATCATCCAGTACGCGGGGAAAGTAAGTGGGCATCCGCGTCCTGTAATCGGGTTGCCAGATGCACTGGCATACCTGCAGGCCTGGCTGATGGAATTCGCGCCGTTCGAACTCTTGTCACGAGATAATCTCGACTCCCTCAAGGTCGACTCCGTAACGTCGTCAGTGCCGTTCGCTCCCGAGCTCGGAGTGATTCCAGTGTCGATGGAGGCGGTCGTGCCGGGCTATCTTGCCGGACATTCGCCACGCGAGCGCTATATGCAGCTGCGCGATCGTGCCGGCCGCTGATCAGACTGCTGATCCGGCTTCTTCAGCTACGGCGCACCGCTCGGCCGCAGATCAGATACGGCCTACGGCCTTGACATGAAGGTCTTTCAGGTGGGGGGCTCCGTACGTGACGAGCTGCTCGGCCTGCCGGTAGTTGATCGCGATTGGGTAGTTGTGGGAGCGACCCCGGAAGAAATGGTGCGCACAGGCTTTAAACCGGTCGGGCGCGATTTCCCGGTGTTCCTGCATCCGCAGACCCATGAGGAATATGCGCTGGCGCGTACCGAACGCAAAACCGGACCCGGGTATCGGGGATTCACCTTTCACGCCGCGCCGGATGTCACGCTTGAGGAAGACCTTGCGCGACGGGACTTCACTGTCAATGCGATGGCGCGACAGGTGCAACCGGCGGTCATCGACGCGCCATTGATTGACCCTTTCAATGGCGCAGACGATCTCAGGATTGGGTTGTTGCGACATGTCGGCCCGGCGTTTTCCGAAGACCCTGTGCGCATCCTGCGCTGTGCGCGTTTCGTTGCTCGCTTTGGGTTCAAGGTGTCGCCCGACACCATGGCGCTGATGCGGGCCATGACATTGGCGGGTGAGGTTGATGCGCTGGTCCCTGAGCGAGTGTGGCAGGAAGTCGCACGCGGTTTGATGGAGCGTGATCCGGTAGCGTTGTTCGCGCTCCTCGAAGAAGCCGGCGCGCTGGTACGCGCCGCACCGGCGCTTGCACCCTGGCGACCCTTTTCGGGCGCGGCGCGCGCCCTCGCGGCGGCAGCGCACGCCAAACTGAGCCTGGCGGCACGATTCGCGGCTTTGTGCAGTGAACTCGGAACTGATGCACTGGACCAACTTTGCATCCGGCTCAAAGTGCCGAGCGATTGTCGTGAGCTGGCGTCCTCGTACGTGCGGCACCGTGAAGAGCTTCAGGCCGCAGCCTGCCTTGACGCGAAAGGGCTTGCCGAACTAGTGCGCGCCGCTGATGGTTTGCGGCAACCCACGCGCTTTTCTGCCCTTATCGCGGTTACGACCGCGTGCTCGCAAGCGACCGATAGTCAGATTGCGCTTGTCGTGCGGCGTCTGCACGCGGCGCTTGCCGCGGTGCGCGGTGTTAATGCGGGGGCGGTGGCGCGGCAGGCATCGTCGCCGTTGGAGATTCAGGCTGCGTTGGGCCGGGCTCGCGAACAAGCGGTCGCTGATGCACTTGCCAATGTTGCCCATGGAGCATAGCGTTTGACGTCTGATCGGAAAGTAGCTGAACATTCGCTGCCCCATGGTTATTGATGCGGGATCATGCGAACAAGAGCGTATGTTTCGTCGCGCCAACTGTGCTTGCGCGGGCCGGGACAAGCGCGCGATTGCTTGGCAACAGTTGGCATGGCTCCCGGCGCGGCCCAGACTTGACGTGTTTCGGAATGAGCGATTTTGGGTACAGGTCCGGCTTTTCCGTTGAGCGGCGGACAATTGATGGCGAGTAGCCCTCGATGGCGAGACTTTCGTTTTTCGTTGACGAGAACCTGTAGGGAGCTTCAGGAGATGGTGCACCATGTCTAGTGAATTGTTTGACCGGCATCGCGCCATGCTCGAACTGGTCTTGCGAGCGTTGGCAACGCGCGATGCGTTTTCCGCCTACGCCGCGAATCCTGCGGACTACAACGAGATCCTGGCGGCGGAGGGCCGCACCGCGTTTGCCAACTATTGCAATTCGTACTTCTATCTCGATCAACCTGGCCCTGCGGAAAGGACCGGAGAGGAGTCCTCACCCTACGGACTGACCATGGGGATTCAGTACCCCAAGGCGAACCTGAACGCGGTCTTGCCAGCAGCCTCGCGGGCCAAGGATGCCTGGTCGCGAGAGAGTCCAGATGTGCGTGCCGGAGTGTGTATGGAGATTCTTCATCAGCTCAACACACGTTCGTTCGAGATCGCGCTTGCCACGATGCATACGTCAGGGGCGCCGTTCGACCTCGCATTTCGTTACGGCGGCCCGTATGCACAGGAGCGCGGCCTGGAAGCCGTGGCCATCTGCTACCAGGAACTTATGAGTATTCCACGCGCTGCAGTTTGGGAAAGCCAAGAACGCGGCTCGCGAGAGCGTATCGCCAAGACTTTTCATGCGGTAGGCTTGGGCGTGGGTCTGGTAATAGGTTGCGCCAATCAGGCAACGTGGAACGCGTATCCCGGTCTGTTTGCCGACTTGATGGCTGGCAATGCGGTGGTCGTCAAGCCGCACCCATTGGCTGTATTGCCGCTGGCGATTTCTGTGGGAGTCGCTCGACGCGTTTTGGTTTCAGCCGGGTTCGACCCGGATCTTGTGAATCTGATTGTCGATGAAGCCGCGTTCCCGCTCGCACAGATGATCGCGGTGCGACCCGAAGTGCGGTTGATTGACTTCACCGGTAGTACCGCATTTGCCGACTGGCTGGCCACGAATGCGCGTCAGGCAAAGCTTCATGCTTTGACCGGTGCAGTCAATCCGGTGGTGATTGACAGTACCGAAAATCTTCAGGGGATGCTGCAAAATCTCGTTCGATCAAGCGCTCTCTTCGCCGGGCGAATGTGCACAAGTCCACGCGTCTTGTTCCTGTCGCAGGACGGCGTCGGGTCTCCAACCGGAGTGCTTGACCTCGAGACGTTCGGGACCCAACTCGCGCAGAGCTTTGCGCACTTGCTCGGGGACCCGGTGGTGGCCGGCAAAATGCTGGGTAGCGTGCGACCCGGCGAGTATGCGGCGCTGCTGGAGCGCGCTGCGGAGGCCGGCGAAGTGGTGGTCGATTCAACGACATTTGAGCACCCGGACTTTCCCGGGGCGACCGCTATGACACCATTGGTGGTCAGGTTGCGTATGGAGCAGGTTGAGGTATACGGGAAGGAATGGTTTGGTCCGGTGTTGTTCCTGGTTCAATGCGAAAGCGTGTCTGACGCGATCGCGCAGGCAGCGCTTGTTGCGCGTGAAGGGGGTGCTGTCGTCGCGTCGTTGTACTCGTGCGACGTCGGCGTACGAACAGCGGCCGAAGACGCTTTTGCATCCAGCGGGGCGTCCCTGTGCATCAACTTTACCGGCGAAGCGCTGATGAACCATGCGGCATCATTCAGCGATTTCCACGGCTCAGGCCAGAATCCTTTTGGCAACGTGACGCTGACCGATAGCGCTTTCGTAGTTGGTCGCTACCGGGTTGTCAGTGCTCGAACCAGGGTTTAGTGCAACGCAAGTGCCGGTCCACTGTGCGGGCGCCGCGCCCATGACGCTAGTTGAATCTGCAGACCGACTCTGCACTGCGCAATCCCCATTTTGAGTCAGGTCGCTGCGTTCCAGAATCACTACCCTTCCCGACAATAGCGGCCGTAGCGTCAGGGTAAAGTCCAACAGAGCGCGGCAACAAAAGAAATGGCGAAGAGGTGTTGACAGGCTTCTACAAAAGCTGCATAATCTCACTTCTCTGCTGCTTGCGAATTTTATGAAGCGCGCAAATAGCAATCGATCTTTAAAAATTAACAGCCGATAAGTGTGGGCAGCTGGTTGCGAGCCAGCGAAACAGTCGAATTTTGATTGATTCGCAAGCTAAAAGCATCAAACTGCTCACATTTGAAGTATAGGTAAGTATGAAAGTATTTACCTGTCAGTACTTTGAGTTGGGCGACGCAGATAATTTCTGCAAACAGGTATTAAACTGAAGAGTTTGATCCTGGCTCAGATTGAACGCTGGCGGCATGCCTTAC
>CAYYFR010000048.1:0-13550 GCA_964470865.1 uncultured Burkholderiales bacterium
GGCAGCCGCGAGTCGTACGCCCAGTGCGGCGAAGACCTCATCGTCGCCTATGTGTTCAACGCGCTGGGCCGAAAGAAGATCACGTATCTTGACATCGGCGCGCATCATCCTAGCTACTTGAGCAACACATACTATTTTTACCTGCGCGGCCATCGCGGCGTCTGCGTCGAGCCCGACGCGACCCTGCTCAAAGCATTCGGGCGAGAGCGAGGCGGCGATGCGCTGCTCAACATAGGCATCGCCCCGGAGGAGGGCGAGGCGGATTTCTATGTCCTGACCACACCGACGCTCAATACTTTTTCCCGGACCGAGGCCGAACGCTTCGCCTCCTATGGCGCGCAGCGCATCGAGCGCGTCGAAAAGGTTGCGATCCGCAACGTCAATGCGGTGATCCGGGAGCATTTTCCGGTGCGGCCCGACTTCCTGTCCCTGGACGTCGAGGGGTTTGATCTGCCGATATTGCGCAGCCTGGACTTCGATAATTGCGCGCCCGACGTGTGCTGCGTCGAGACGCTTTCCTATACCGAGGACAGATCGGAACGCAAGCTCGACGACATCATCGATTTCATGCTGTCGAAAGACTACTTTGTCTACGCCGATACGTTCGTCAATTCGATCTTCGTGCGTCGCCCGGCCTGGCGCGCGCGGTCCGGGGCGCGATGAGCCTCTTGAAGCGCTGGTTGCTGGCCTTTGTTGCGCCCAAGCCGTTGATCGGCGCACTCTACCTGCCCCGCTATGCTCGCGACCTTCTCGCCTACCGCAGGATGGCGACCGGACAGGGGAGGCCCGCCTTGGGCGACACGTATCCGTGCCTGACAGACTGGACACCTTCAACACAGTTCGATGCGCACTACTTTCATCAGGGCGCGTGGCTAGCCGGGTGCTTGCGCGACACCGCACCTGACCTGCATGTCGATATCGGGTCCAGTGTCATGATGGTGGGCGTCCTGTGCGCGCAAGTGCCGGTTCTATTTGTCGACTACCGACCGCTCAATGTGTGCATCCCGGGCTTGTTGTCTGTGGCGGGCGATATCAAGCGCTTGCCGTTTGCAGACGGATCGGTGGCGTCGATTTCGTCGCTGCATGTGCTCGAGCACATCGGCCTGGGGCGCTACGGTGATCCGCTGGATTCGCAAGGCAGCGTTCGTGGCGCCGCGGAACTGGCGCGCGTCCTCGCGCCCGGTGGCCGCCTGTACGTTTCGGTGCCGACCGGTCGTGACCAGACATGCTTCAATGCGCATCGGGTGTTTTCGCCACCCGCACTGCGCTCGTTGTTTCCCGACCTTCTCCTGCAGGGGTTTGCATTGGTGGACGATGAGGGAAAATTCGATCCGGATGCGCGGTTTGAGAGCGGACAACATCTGGAGTACGGCTGCGGCATGTACATCTTCTCCAAGCGCTGACCAATGACTTTAGGAACCAAGCTTGACCCCTGGGTGCGGGCCTTGCTGGTCGATCCGTTCGGCAAGGGTGCGCTCACCGCAAACCCGCGCGGGCTGGAATCGGCATTTGGAATGGTCTATCCACTGGTCGACGGCGTGCCAGATTTTCGCCGCCGCCAGGCGGGTGAATCCGGCGATGCCGAAGTCTGGCGCGCCGGGCAGGAGCAGTACGAGGCGTGGTCCACGCGACTGGTCGAGGAAGACGCCAGGCAAGACTATGCGGCCGAAATCGAAGGTGTGCGCGCCGTCTATGCCGATATTCCCATTCTCGGCCGGGTACTCGACGTCGGCGGGCACCAAGGCCGCCTGCGCGAGTTCCTGCGGCCCGACCAGGAGTACTTGTCCTGCGACCCCTATCTCGAGGTGTTCGCGCCGTTGGATAGACAGGCCAAGCTTCTAAAGGCCTATCGATGCCTTTCCGAGCCCTGCAATTTCGTTGCCGCACATGCCGAGCACCTGCCGCTTGCGGAGGAAAGCTTCGATACCGTGCATATGCGCTCGGTGATCGATCACTTTCGCGACCCCGCCGTGGCGCTGATCGAGGCATTTCGCGTATTGCGACGCGGCGGCTCATTGATCGTCGGCCTGTACGTCGAAGGTGGGAGAAATGGGCGCAGGACCCCGAAAGAGGCGGCCAAGGATGTGATCCGGGCCGCGCTGCCTGTGGTCGGCATCACGCGCTATTCCGATCACCATGTGTGGCGCCCGGCCTATGCTGAACTACGAGCATTGATCGAATCGTCCGGATTCGAGGTCGACAAGGTGCACTGGCAGGCCGGCTGGAACGACAGGGTCTGCTACCTACGGGCGCAAAAGCCGGTGCAGTGAGTCGATGCGGATTCTTTGCGTTTTCGGCCGCCACAACTACGGCGACCCCGCGCGCGGCGAGGGTGTCGAATATTCCCAATTCATTCCGGCGCTTGAGGCGCTCGGGCACCAGGTCGTCTTTTTCGAATCCTTTTCCCGCGCCGGTTACCGCGGTTTCGACGAACTCAATCGTGCGCTGTTAAAGCGGGTCGAGGTCGAACGCCCGGACGTGGTTCTTACGGTGCTGATGATGGCCGAGGTCTGGCTCGAGACGATCGCGCTCATGCGCGAGACGGGCGTGAAGGTGGCCAACTGGTCTACCGACGATTCATGGAAGTACGCCCAGTTCGCACGCCTGATCGCGAAAGACTTCGACGCTTTCGCGACGACCTGCCCGGATGCGCCCGCCTGGTACGCGCGCGACGGCATCTCGCACTGCATCGCCACCCAGTGGGCGGCGGCGGCGCGCGATCTGGCGGCACCACTGCCGGCAGCGCAATGCTCGCTCGACGTGTCATTTGTCGGCAGTTGCTATGGCAAGCGAGCGGCCAGGATCGACTCTTTGCGCTCGGCCGGCATCGCGGTGGAGTGCTTCGGCCATGGCTGGCCCAATGGCCCGGTCGACGCCAGTCGCATGCGCAGCATCATGCGCGACTCCAGGGTGAGCCTCAATTTCAGCGAAGGCGGCGGCGGCACGGGCCAGCAGATCAAGGCACGCGTTTTCGAAGTGCCAGGGGCCGGCGGCTTGCTGGTGACCGAGTCGGCGCCGCACCTCGAGCGTTACTTCGAACCGGGACGCGAAATCGCCGCGTTTGGCGACGACCGGCAATTGATCGATATTGTGCGCAGCCTTCTCCTCGATCCCGGTCGGCGCGATGCGATGGCACGTGCGGGTCACGCCCGCGTGCAACGCGAACACACCTATGAGCATCGCCTGGCCGCGCTCCTCGACGCGCTGCCTTCCACGCCCGTGTCGCAGGACCATCGCGACGTGGAGTGGCAGCGATTCGAAGCGGCCGTCCGGCGGCATCAGTGCACTGCCTGGCTGCGTGCGCTGCGTGCGGTCCTGGTCGGCGCCGCGTCCTTGATCTGGGGGCGTTCGCGCGGCCCGCGGGCGGCGCGCCGCATGTTGTTTGAACTATGCTGGCGCGTGTCCGGGCGCCGTACCTATACCGCCGCCGGTCTGCCCGGCCGCCTGTTCTACCGGGAAAGTTGAGTTGGCCGGCCCGCCCATTTCGGTATCCATCGCGATGCCGGTTCGCAACGCGCGCACGACGGTAGGGGCGGCGATTCGCTCCATCCTTGCCCAGACCTATCCGCATTTCGAGTTCCTGATCATCGACGATGGGTCGACTGACGGCACTGCCGAGGTCGTGTCCGGTTTCCGTGATCCGCGCATCCGGTTGATTCGGCACCACGTGAGCCTGGGACTTGCCGTAAGGCTCAATGAGGCGATCAGCATGTCTGGTTCCCCGCTTTTCGCGCGGATGGACGCCGACGATGTCGCCTATCCTATGCGTCTTGAGGCTCAGGTAGAATTCCTTGAAAGGCGGCCGGAATGTGATCTGGTGGGGTGCGGGGTCTTGTTTTTCGACGACGCCGGCAGGGTTACGGGCCGTTATCCGCTGCGACGCACGCATGGCGAAATATGCCTGGAGCCCTGGCGCGGATTTTTCCTGCCGCATCCGACGTGGATGGGCAGGCGCGCATGGTTCGCGCGGTTCGGTTACCACGATTCGTACAGGAAAACGCAGGATCAGGACCTTTTGTTGCGTTCCTTCGATTCGAGCTGTTTCGCCTGTCTTGACCGCACGCTTCTCGGCTACAGGCGCGCGCGCCGCACTCTGTGGAAATCACTCGTGGGGCGCGCGTATTTTTCCCGCTCGATTGCCCGGGAATCCTGGCGTCGGCGTGCCTGGCTGGCTGGGTGCGCGGGTTTGGTTGCGCAGGGCGCCAAGTCGCTAGCGGACCTCTTGACGGTGCCGTTCGGTATGGATGGTTGGTTGCGCGGTAGGAGCGGTGCGGCAATGTCGGCAAATGAACTCGAAGAGTGGGAAATGATTTGGAAAGCGTGCAACATGGACCTGGAAACATGAAAATCCTCGTAACTGGAAGCGCCGGCTTCATCGGCATGCATGCATCCATCCGACTCCTTGATGCGGGGCACGAGGTCGTAGGCGTGGACAATCTCAACGACTACTATGACGTTCGCTTGAAGGAAAGCCGGCTTGCCCAGTTGAAGCGCCGGGGAGTGTTTTCCTTCGAGCGCTTCGACCTCGCCGACAAGCCGCGCCTGAACGACCTGTTCGCGCGCCATCGCTTCGACCGCGTGCTCAACCTGGCCGCGCAGGCCGGGGTACGTTATTCGCTCACCAATCCGGATGCCTACATCACCAGCAACCTGGTGGCGTTCATGAATATCCTTGAGTGCTGCCGGCACCAGAAAGTCGCGCACCTCACCTACGCCAGCAGCTCCAGCGTCTATGGCGCTAACGCGAAGCTGCCGTTTTCCACCAGCGATCCGGTTGATCACCCGGTCAGCCTGTATGCGGCAACCAAGCGCGCCAACGAACTGATGGCGCATACGTACAGTCACCTGTTCGGCTTGCCAACCACTGGCTTGCGGTTTTTCACCGTTTACGGCCCCTGGGGGCGGCCCGACATGTCGATGGCGTTGTTCACCTCGGCGATTGTCGAAGGCCGTCCGATCAACGTGTTCAACCATGGCAACATGCGGCGCGATTTCACTTTCGTCGGAGATATCGTCGAAGGCGTGGTGCGCGTGCTTGACGCGATTCCGCAGGCCAGCGTCCCGGGCCCCGGCAGTTATGACGATCCGGCACGCAGCGCTGCGCCGTTTCGCGTTTTCAACATCGGCAACAGCAATCCGGTGCCGCTGATGGACATGATCGGCCTGATAGAAGCCGCGGTTGGCAAGAAGGCGATTCTCAATCACATGCCGATGCAGGCGGGCGACGTGGCCGAAACCAGTGCGGATACCGCGGACCTGTTTGCCGCAGTCGGCTTCAAGCCCAGTACCCCCTTGGCCGACGGCATCAAGCGGTATGTGGAATGGCATCGCGGGTACCACAAGGTTTAGGTAGCGGGGCCTGGCGCCGGGACGGATGCTGATGATGGCGGGTGGCCTTCAGCGACGTAAGTTCGGAAGGGGAGTTTGATGAGTGATTTCAAGACAATCGGGGTGATCGGCCTGGGCTATGTTGGCTTGCCCCTGGCGATTGCTTTCGGTAAAAAGCGCCGCGTGATCGGCTTCGACATGGCGAGCGCCAAGATCGCCAGCTATCGGGCGGGCGTGGATCCGACAGGTGAGGTCGATGAAGCCGAAATGCGCGCGGCGGTGCATCTTGAATACACCGCTGATGGTGCGCGGCTCGCCGAGGCCGACGTGATCATCGTCGCGGTGCCTACGCCGGTAGACGAGGCGCATCAGCCGGATTTCAAGCCCCTGATAGGCGCCAGCCAGACGGCCGGCAAATTCATGAAACGCGGCACCACGGTGATTTTCGAATCCACCGTCTATCCGGGCGCTACCGAAGAGGTGTGCGTACCGGTGATCGAAAAACATTCGGGGATGAAGTGGAAAAGCGACTTCAATGTCGGGTACTCGCCCGAGCGTATCAATCCGGGCGACAAGGAGCACACGTTCACCAAGATTCTCAAGGTGGTCTCGGGCGACACACCCGAAACACTCGAGCGCGTGGCCGCCCTGTACAGCAGCGTCGTCATAGCCGGCGTGCACAAGGCATCATCGATCAAGGTGGCGGAGGCCGCCAAGGTGATCGAGAACAGCCAGCGCGATATCAACATCGCCTTCATGAACGAATTGGCGATCATCTTCGATCGCATCGGCATCGACACTTCCGAGGTGTTGCAGGCGGCGGGCACCAAATGGAACTTCCTGCCCTTCCGCCCCGGCTTGGTAGGCGGGCATTGCATCGGCGTCGATCCCTACTATCTGACCCACAAGGCGGAGACCACCGGCTATCACCCCGAGGTGATCCTGGCCGGGCGGCGCATCAACGACGGCATGGGCAAGTTCATCGCCGAGAAAACCATCAAGCTGATGATCGCCTCCGGCAGTTCCATCAAGGGCGCGCGCGTCAATGTGCTGGGGTTGACCTTCAAGGAGGACTGTCCCGACCTGCGCAATTCGCGGGTGATCGACATCATCTCGGAGCTCAAGAGCTATGGGGTGGAAGTTTTCGTTCATGATCCATCGGCGGATTCCGATGAGGCTCAGCACGAATATGGTATCGGCCTGACCGATTGGGAGCACCTGCCCGAGGCCGATGCCGTGGTGCTGGCAGTGGCGCACAAGGAGTATCGCAAGCTCAAGCCGACCGATTTCGCGCGGCAGTTGAGGCCCGGCGGCGGCGTAGTGGATGTGAAGTCCGTGCTCAGCCCGGACGAGGTGCGATCGGCCGGGTACGCTTTCTGGCGGCTTTGATCATCCGTCGTAGTGGGCACAGCCAGCGCGCCTGCGCTTGATCCCGCCTGACCTCCGGCCAATCGAATGTGCGGCATTGTCGCGGTTCTGACGTTCACGCCACATCTCGCGTCAGGCGAATTGGTCCGGCGCGCCACTGTGATGGCGGAGGCGATTCGCCATCGCGGGCCGGATGGCGGCGACACCTGGGTTGATGCCGTGACCGGCGTGGCGTTGGCCCATCGCCGGCTCTCGATCGTCGATCTGTCGCCGGCCGGGGCGCAGCCGATGAAGAGCGCAAGCGGGCGCTACACCATTACCTTCAATGGTGAAATCTACAATTATCGCGACCTGCGCCGGCAATTGCCGGCCTGCGACTGGCGCGGTCATTCGGATACCGAAGTGCTGCTGGCGGCGATCGAAACATGGGGCATCGAAACCGCACTTGAGCGCTGCGTTGGCATGTTCGCTTTCGCTCTGTGGGACGCGCACGAGCGAGAGCTGGTCTTGGCGCGTGATCGCATGGGGGAGAAACCCCTTTACTACGGCCTGTCGCAGGGCGCGCTGCTCGTTGCTTCCGAACTGAAGGCTTTTGAAGCGTGGCCGGGCTGGGCCGGTGAAATCGACCGGGCAGCCCTGGAGGACTTCTTGCGCCACTCCTGTGTGCATGCGCCTGGATCAATTTATCGGCAAGTGCGAAAGCTGCCGCCGGCTTGTCTGTTGCGGGTACCGCTTGCACATGCCGGGCGTGCGCTTGAACTGCCTGTCCAACGCTATTGGTCTCTTGAACAACACACGAGGTTCCAAGCAACCACCTTCACGGAAGCGGATGCCTGCGATAGCCTGGAGCAGGCGCTCATGCGCGCGATTGGCGACCAAATGGTGGCCGATGTTCCGGTCGGCGCCTTTCTTTCCGGGGGCGTTGACTCATCGCTCATCGTTGCGTTGATGCGGCGCCAGGCCGGTGCGGCGGTAAAGACTTTCTCGATCGGTTTTCATGACGACGCCTACAACGAGGCGCACCACGCCAAGGCGGTGGCGGCACATCTGGGCACCGACCATACCGAGTTGTATGTCAGTGCCGAAGAAGCGCGCCGGGTGATTCCGGCGTTGCCTTCGATGTACGACGAGCCGTTTGGTGACTCGTCGCAAATCCCGACTTTCCTGGTCGCGCAAATGGCGCGCAAGGCGGTAACGGTCAGTTTGTCCGGCGACGGCGGGGACGAGCTTTTCGGTGGTTACAACCGCTATGTGTGGGCCGATCGTGTATGGCGCCGGATGTCGCGCATGCCTGCGCCGCTGCGGCGTGCTGGCGGTGCGATGGTTCAGTCGGTGTCGCCGGCCGCATGGGATCAGTTGTGGAAATGGATGCCGGCGCGCCTGCAGGCGGCGCAGCCCGGCGACAAATTGCACAAACTCGCCGGTTTGGTTTCAGTAGCGGACGGGCGCGCGGCCTATGCGTGGCTGGTGGCCCTTCATAGAGGCGCAGAACCGCTGGTCGTCGGAGGTGAGGCGGCTGCAGGCTTGTCTGACCATGGTTTGTGGAACCAGCCGGCACGCACGCTCGCCGACAATATGATGCTGGCTGACGCGCTGGGCTACCTGCCCGATGACATCCTGGCCAAGGTCGATCGCGCAACCATGGCAGTCAGCCTGGAATCGCGTGCGCCTTTCCTCGACCACCGCGTAGTGGAACTGGCTTTCGCGCTGCCCTTGAGTGCGAAATTGCGTGGCGGCACGACCAAGTGGTTGTTGCGACAACTGCTTTATCGCCATGTGCCGCAGCATCTGATCGAGCGACCCAAGATGGGGTTCGGGGTGCCGATTGATGCGTGGTTGCGTGGCCCGCTAAAGGCCTGGGCCGAAGCATTGCTCGCGCCGGAACGCCTGCGCAAGGAAGGTTTCGTGGCAGCGCGCCCGGTGACCCACGCCTGGCAGGAGCACCAGTCCGGGCGCCGTAATCACCAGCATTTCCTCTGGAACGTGCTGATGTTTCAGGCCTGGCATGAGAGCCGGCCCGGGTTGCGGGCGAGCGTTGCGTGATCTTCCCGGCGCGCTTTCAGCCTTCGGCAATCTCGAAGTCATGCGTAATTGCGGCAGTTGATTGCAGCATGGCCGTCGCCGAACAGTATTTGTCGTGGCTGCGCTTGATGGCGTGCTCCACCAACTGGGCGCGCAACCCCTTGCCGCGCACCTTGAAGTGGAAATGGATGCGTGTGAACACCTTCGGGTCGGCCTCGGCACGTTCCGCTGCCAGTTCCACGTCGCATCCGGTGATCTGTTGGCCGCTTTTGCGCAGGATCAGGACTACGTCGTAGGCGGTACATCCACCGGTGCCGAGCAGCACCATTTCCATCGGCCGCGGCCCGAGATTACGCCCGCCGCCTTCAGGCGCACCGTCCATCACAACTACGTGGCCGCTGCCGGTTTCGGCCTGGAACGTCATACCTTCGTGGCCGTATCCGGTCCATCGCACAACGCTTTGCATGGTGAGGCCTCCGCCGACCCGCTAATTGGAAGGGCTGCATTCTAATCCGGCCGGCCATGGTACTTGTTTGCCCTTTGGCCGGTCGCGGGTGCGATTCAAGCTGGATGTGTCGTACGGTTGGAGCCTGGATCAATGTTGCGCAAGCGATTCGAATGTCGCGCCACTTGAACGTCCCCACATCAGTTTGAATCGCGCTCTGCCTGGTCTCTGATAGCTGCCGCCGGCAACGCAGCGCGCGCCAGTGCGTTCGGCCAGTTCCGGTCCCATACTCGCCGGCCGCACGTTCCGAAGTGGGCCCGCGCGTGCTGGCTGTGCGGGCGGTTGCCAGTTCTTCGCCGTTCGCCCCGCCAAATTCATTGACGCGCTGCGTCATTATTTCTACCAATCAGGTAAACAAATACTTAAATGTTTGGACGTATGTGTCGATCAATGCGTTTTTATGTTGTATAACATATTGATTATTATAAATTTGTTTGTTTTATTCGCCGTATTGAATTTTTGAGGATTCTCTCTAATCTAAAAGGCCTGGCCTCTTGCAATGCACCATTCTCTCAGGTAATATCGAAACCGTAGCGAGGTTGGTTCAAGTCGTGGCGCGTTTATGTGGTCAGCGTAATTGTGGAACTCGCCAACCTCCAACCAGTTTGTCTCCTCCACCCTCCTCCTTTGGTGGATTAAGCCCAAGCCTTCGCGGCTTGGGCTTTTTTTTGGCGTTTTTTCGGCTGCGCAACGGCGTCCGAACCTGCGCTTTTGCGGCATCAGGGAAGGCATTGACCTGCCATCTCGCTTATCGTTATAATTGCGGGCTCCGCACATTTATCATCTCATCGCCCTCACAAGGTGTGGTCGTTTCCCGTGCGGTGCCCGTATTTCCCACTCGGTAAAGCGTGGGTGCACCGAATAGAATTTCTTTGAGGTTGAAATGAAAACCTTTTCCGCCAAGGCGCACGAAGTCAAGCGCGACTGGTTCGTGATCGATGCCGATGACAAAGTCCTCGGCCGCATCGCCGTGGAAGTCGCGCGCCGTTTGCGCGGCAAGCACAAGCCGGAATTCACCCCGCATGTGGACACCGGCGATTACATTATTGTGGTCAATGCAGGCAAATTGCGCGTCACCGGCAACAAGGCGACCGACAAGAAGTATTTCCGGCACAGCGGCTATCCGGGCGGCATTCACGAAACCACCTTCGGAAAAATGCAGGAACGCGCCCCCGGGCGTGCGCTTGAAAAGGCGGTCAAGGGCATGCTGCCCAAAGGCCCGCTGGGTTACGCGATGTACAAGAAGCTCAAGGTCTATGCGGAAGCCTCACACCCGCATGTGGCGCAGCAACCGCAGCCGCTGGCGTTGCAGTAACCATTCATTGTCGAGGTCATCATGATTGATAACAAGAATTACGGAACCGGGCGCCGCAAGAGAGCGGTGGCGCGGGTTTTCATGAAATCGGGCAAGGGTGCCATCGTCGTCAACGGCAAACCCGTGGACGAGTTTTTTGCACGCGAAACCGGGCGCATGATCGTGCGCCAGCCGCTCGAACTGACCAATCATCTCGAAACCTTCGACATCATGGTCAATGTGCACGGCGGCGGCGAGTCCGGCCAGGCCGGTGCGGCGCGCCACGGCATCACTCGTGCGCTGATCGATTATGATGCGACCCTGAAACCGGCATTGTCCAAAGCCGGTCTGGTCACCCGCGATGCGCGCGAAGTCGAGCGCAAGAAGGTCGGATTGCACAAGGCGCGCCGCAGGAAGCAGTTCTCGAAACGCTGATCGCGGTACGGTTCAGCGCCTTGCGAAGAAGGGCTGCCCGCAGGGCGGCCCTTTTCTTTGGTTCGAAATTTTTCCGGCAAATCAACATTTAGCCCGGGGCTTCGGGCTCTTGCAGGAGGCGGCAATGGTAGATATCGGCATCGTTGGCGGCACCGGCTATACCGGCGTCGAACTGCTGCGCCTGCTCGCGCGGCATCCACAGGCGCGCATCAAGGCGATCACCTCGCGCAAGGAGGCTGGAACCAAGGTAGCCGACATGTTTCCTTCGTTGCGCCGTATCCTCGATATCGCGTTTTCGACGCCGCAAGAGGCGGGCCTTGATCAGTGTGATGTGGTCTTCTTCGCCACCCCGCATGGTGTGGCAATGGATATGGGCCCGGCGCTGGTGGCCAAGGGTGTTCGCATCATCGATCTGGCGGCTGATTTCCGGCTGCGCGACACGGCGCTCTTCGAGAAATGGTACAAGATGCCGCATGCGGCGCTTTCACTGTTGGCCGAGTCTGTTTATGGCCTGCCCGAAGTCAACCGTGAAGCCATCCGCAAGGCCCGCGTCATCGGGCTTCCCGGTTGTTATCCGACCTCGGTGCAACTGGGTTTCAAACCGGCGCTGGAGGCAGGGCTGATTGACGCTTCACACCTGATCGCCGATTGCAAATCAGGCGTGTCGGGCGCAGGGCGCAAGGCCGAAGTGGGCATCCTGCACGCGGAGGCTGCCGACAATTTCAAGGCATATGGCGTAGGCGGGCATCGCCATCATCCTGAAATCGTCCAGGGCCTGACGCACATGGCAGGTGGCCCGGTCGGCTTGATTTTTACCCCGCACCTGACACCCATGATCCGTGGCATCCACTCAACCCTGTACGCCAGGATCAAGCACGATGCGGACTTTCAAGAAGTCTACGAAAAAGCCTATGCCGGTGAGCCCTTTGTTGACGTGATGCCGGCTGGTTCGACGCCCGACACACGCTCCGTGCGCGGCGCCAATACCTGCCGACTCGCCGTTCATCGGGTAGGGTCCGGAGATACGCTGATGGTGCTTTCGGTGATCGACAACCTGACCAAGGGCGCGGCGGGGCAGGCGGTGCAGGTGATGAACCTGATGTTCGGCTTGTCGGAAACCGCCGGCCTCGAAGGCATTGGCCTGGTTCCATAGTTGGTGCCCACTACTGTTTCTAGAGCCAACTGATGCCGAATTTCCGGCTTTTCAGGTTCCTCAGGCGACGCATGACCATTGCGGCGCCGAAGATGGCGGTGCGCACCCACATACCATGGTACCTGCGCGCGCTGTTCCTGATCGTTGTTTTGTCGATCTCGATAGCATTTGCAACCTGGATTTACGATGCTGGTCGCCGCTTTGCCGGTTTTGATCGCGATGAAGTGCAGCAGGAACTGACCGACCTGCGTACAAAGACCCAGAGCCTGACACAAGAAAGCGAGCGTTTGCGTGCCGAGCAAAACGCTGCCGGCAGCAAATTGGCGATCGAACAGACCACGCAAAGGAACCTCGCCCTGCAGGTCCACGGACTTGAGGCGGAAAATGCCCGCCTGAAGGAAGACTTGGCCATGTTCGAGGGCATGGTGTCGAGCGACCGTCCGGAAGGGTCATTCTCGATCGCCGGCTCCAAGCTCAGCGTCGAGGCGGGGCAACTCAAGTTCCGCTTGCTGCTTACGCGAGGTGCGCGGACCGGCAGCATCATGGGGCGGCAGCAGGAGCCTGAGTTTGCGGGCCACCTGGAGTTCCTTCTCGATCCGGAAAGGGGCACTGGTGCTATCATCCGCCTCCCCGCAAGCGAGGAAGCCGGAAGTGGCGCGACCCAGGTTCGCTTTCGTTATTTTCAACGGGTCGAGGGCAGCTTGGCCCTGCCGGCAGGCACCGTCCCGCGGCAGGTGCTGATCCGCTTGCTTGAAGGCGACCGTTTGCGTGCTTCACAGACTGTCATGGTCAGCGTCGTCGGCACAAGCGGGCCGGGAGCATCACGCTTGTGATCATGGTTCTTGGCTGCATTCCAGGAGAGAGAAATGTTCGGAATCAAACGCAGCAAACCACAGAGCACGATCGACAGCCTGATCGGAGCGACTACCGTTATCGAGGGTAATGTTATTTTTTCGGGCGGCCTGCGGATCGATGGCACGGTGCGCGGCAATGTGGTCGCAGCCAGCGGGACCGCCGAAACCAACAGCACTCTGGTTGTCAGTGAAAAAGCGCGGGTCGAGGGCGAAATCCGCGCAGCCCATGTCGTGGTCAATGGCGCGGTTGAAGGCCCGGTCTTTGTTTCCGAGTTTCTTGAGTTGCAGCCAAAAGCACGGGTCCGCGGCGATGTCCACTACAAGGCCCTGGAAATTCATCTGGGCGCCACGCTCGACGGCAAGCTCGAGCATAGCGGTATTGTGGGTGGTGCCGACGCCCAGCGCGCAAACCTTAAACTGGCGGCCAGCAACAGTTAGCAGGCTGTTGACAAAGGGGGTAGACCCCCTTTGAAGCCCCGAAGTTCGAGGCTGTCAAGTCGGTAGTGCGTTGCACCATTGGGTTCAATACGCTCATCGGGTGCGTATTTCAACAGCCTGTTGGGGCTTGGCCGGCAAGTCGGACGCCCGCCA
>CAYYFR010000048.1:13650-31646 GCA_964470865.1 uncultured Burkholderiales bacterium
AGCCACAGCCACAGCCACAGCCGTAGACGGCTGCGCTCCCCGACACGCTGTCGGCAGCGGGGCCGCGCTGGGCAATCGCCGGAGCCGGCCTGCAAAACCCTACTCAGAACGCGTTTGAACTTCCCTCGATGCGGCCCCATAATAGGCAAGTCAATTTCCATAGCCGAGGTGGCAATATGAATGCTCCTGCCGAAATGCCCGTTCCTTTTGTCTTCACCGACAGCGCCGCCAACAAGGTTGCGCTGCTGATCGACGAAGAAGGCAACCCCGATCTCAAGCTGCGCGTTTTTGTCACCGGTGGCGGATGCTCCGGTTTCCAGTATGGCTTCACGTTCGACGAAACCGTCAATGAAGACGACTCCATGCTGGAGAAAAACGGCGTCAAGCTGCTGATCGATTCGATGAGCTACCAGTATCTGCTCGGTGCCGAGATCGACTACAAGGAAGACCTGGAAGGTGCACAGTTCGTGATCAAGAATCCGACCGCGCAAACCACCTGCGGCTGCGGTTCGTCGTTTTCCGTATAACTTTTCCGGACCAACCGTGATCGGGGCGCATGGCGCCCCTTTTTTTTGGGCTATGCCGGGTAGTAGGCGCCTAACGGGCGCCTCCCCTTTGCCCCTGTGACCGCCGGTAGATTGGCTGGCACTTCTTCGACCAGACATTTCGCCAGCCAGCCGAAGGCGACTGCTTCAACCCAATCGGGCGGTATGCCAAGCAGGCTGGTGTCGCCTACCTGCACCGGCGCGCGAATTTCTGCCAAGCGCTGCATCAGGCGGGTGTTGCGGGCGCCGCCGCCGCAGACGAAGACCACGCTCGCATCCGCTCCGGCGAGTGCTTCGCAAATTGTCACCGCAGTCAGTTCCAGCAGGGTCGCCTGCACATCCTGCGTCGATGTGGTCGCGGCCTGCGGCAACTGCGCCAGATGTCCGTCAAGCCACCCCGGGTTGAACAGGTCGCGGCCGGTGCTTTTGGGCGCGGGCATGGCGAAATAGGGTTCGCGCAGCATGCGCAGAAGCAACTGTGGCACGACCAGGCCACCGGCGGCCCAGGCGCCGCCGGCGTCGAATGCCTCGCCGCGATGCCGCGCGCACCAGGTATCCATCAATACGTTGCCCGGTCCGCTGTCGAAGCCCTTGACCGTTCCATCGGCGGCCAGTACGGTGGCGTTGGCGATGCCGCCTATATTGAGTACCACCCGCGTCTGACCAGGCTGTGCAAAAAACGCCTGATGGAAGGCCGGTGCAAGGGGGGCGCCCTGGCCACCGGCAGCGATGTCGCGGGAGCGAAAGTCGGCCACCACGGGAATACCTGTCAACTCAGCCAGCAAGGCTGGATTGTTGAGCTGAATGGTGAATCCTGCCTGCGGCCGGTGACGCACGGTTTGGCCGTGAGCGCCAACGGCGCGCACCGCCTCCACCGGTAGGCCTGCCGCACGCAGCACGGCCTGGACCCCGCGCGCGTACGCATGGGCCAGATCGGCCGCCGCCAGCGCGGCGCGTTCGAGTTCATTCTCACCGGCACTCTGCAGGGCCAGCAAGCTGGCACGCAGGTCGGCGTGGAATGGTGCAAAGTCAGTCGCCAGCACGCGCGGCTGTGCCGCGGAAAAGTCAACCAGGGCCGCATCGACTCCGTCCAGGCTGGTGCCGGACATGAGACCGATGAACAAAGCCATGTTCAAGCCGCCGTGTTCAATCCAGGGCGGCGAACTGGGCGGTATTGCGCATCATGGCGATGCGTGTCATCGAAGGCTGCGCCTTCAGGCGGAAATCCGCCAGATACTTGTCGCCCAGCGGTATCGCCGTTGGCAAAGCGATGGTCAGCGGATTGACAGCCTCGGCGGCCACGCGGAATTCATAATGCAGGTGCGGCCCGGTGGCCCAACCGGTCTGGCCCACGAAACCGATCGTGTCGCCCTGACCGATTCGTGCGCCGGTCTTGACACCCTGGCCGAAGCCGCTCATGTGTGCATACAGAGTGGAATACTGGCCCTGATGGCGGATCACCACCACATTGCCATAACCACCCTGCTTGCCGGAAAAATCAATCACGCCGTCGGCGACGGCGCGAATCCGCGTGCCCGAAGGCGCCGCGTAGTCGATCCCCTTGTGCTGTTTCCAGGTCTGGAAGATCGGGTGCATGCGCCCGCCGAAGCCGGAGGTGATGCGCGAAAACTCAAGCGGTGAGCGCAGGAAGGCTCGGCGCAGGTTCTTGCCATCGGGCGTGAAGTAACCTGCGCCGTCGCGGTCGTCTGGATGCTCGTACCAGACGGCGGCAAAGGTCTTGCCGTTATTGAGGAACTCAACCGCCAGAACCCGCCCGGCGCGCACGAACTCACCGTCGTTGTAGAGCATCTCGTAGACCACGCGAAAGCGGTCGCCGCGCCGCAGGTCCTTGTGGAAATCGATGTCGCCGGAGAAGATTTCGGCGATCTGGGTGGTCACGCTGTCCGGCAGGCCGATGTTGTCTGCCGCACCAAACAGCGAGTAACGGATTTCCGCGCCCTTCATGTGAACCCGGCGCTCCAGCTTGATTTCCGCTTTGGCTGTAGAAAATTGCGAGTCGTCGCGGCTGACCTTGAGTACTTCGGTCGCCGAAAGCGGGTACGACAAGGTGACCAATTCGCCATCGCTGCCGGTTTCGGCGCGAATCGTGCGGCCCGGGCGCAGGTTGCCCGCCAACGCACGGGCGTAAGGACTGCTGCGCAAATACTGAAATGCGGCGGGGTCATCCACCCCCAGGCGGCCGAGCACCGTAGCCAACGTGTCACCGCGTTGAATGCGCTCCTCGCGAAAAACACCGCGGTCTTCGGCATCAATGCTGGCCACTTCGGTTGCGGCAAGGTTGAGAGCTTCCGAAACCAGGGTCGTCGGCACGCTTTGCGGCCCCACCACACCCAGGGTTGCGAAAGTCGCGCTGGAAAATGCCAGCGCCAGAACGCCGAATCGCAACTGGCGTTTCTGTTTCGGACTCAAGCGGGATAGAATCTCGTTTTTCACGCGATAAGTCTTGTTTTTCAAGGGGTTTGTCGCGCCTCTTGCGATGCTCCGAAAAGAGCCTGAGCGCGTGACAGAAATCACATTATAACAAAAGTGTCACATCCGCGGCCGTGGTTGGCCGGATTGTTAAATTTCATGACCCAGAACGCTTTCGACACACTCAAACAGCGCGGTTTTGTAGCCCAGGTGACCGACGAGCCAGCGGTGCGCAATCTGTTTGCCGACCAGCAGGTCACCTTCTACATCGGGTTCGATCCTACCGCCAGCAGCCTGCACTGCGGTAGCCTGGTACCGATCATGGCCATGGCGCAACTGCAGCATGCCGGGCACAAGCCGTTGGGATTGATTGGCGGCGGCACGGCCATGGTGGGCGACCCTTCGGGCAAGACCGAGATGCGGCAAATGCTCTCATTTGAGGCGATTTGCGCGAATGGCGAAGGCATTCTCGGTCAACTTCGACGCTACCTGCGCTTGGAAGGCAGCGCCGGCATGGCCGCCAACAACGCCGATTGGCTGCTCAAACTCCATTACATCGAATTCTTGCGCGACATCGGCAAGCATTTTCGGGTCAATGAAATGGTTCGGGCGGACGCCTATCGGGCCCGTCTGGAGCGTGAAGAAGGGCTTTCCTTCATCGAATTCAACTACCAGTTGCTGCAGGCTTACGATTACCTGATGCTCCACGAGCGCCATGGCTGCCTGCTGCAGATGGGCGGCGATGACCAGTGGAGCAACATCCTGGCGGGAACCGATTTGATCCGCCGCAAGCATGGAAAGCAGGCTTTTTGCATCACGTTCCCGCTCCTGACGACGGCGCGCGGCGAGAAAATGGGCAAGACCGCCACCGGCGCGGTGTGGCTCGACGCCCAGCGCACCAGCCCCTACCAGTTTTACCAGTACTGGATCAATACCGACGATCGCGACGTGCGACGGTTCCTCGCACTGTTCACCTTTTTGCCCATGGACGAGGTTCTGCGCCTGGGCGCCGCCCAGGGCGTCGCGCTGAACGCAGCCAAAGAGGTGCTTGCATTCGAGGCGACCCGCCTGTGCCATGGCGAAACCGCTGCCAACGAGGCGCGTTCGGCATCGCGCGCCGCGTTCGGTGGCGGCGGCGACGCCAGTGCGATGCCATCGTCAGTGCTGCCAAGGCTGCGCCTTGCGGCCGGGATCGCGCTACTCGACCTGTTGGTCGAAACCGCCCTGGTGCCGTCCAAGGCCGAAGCGCGCCGCCTGGTGCAGCAAGGGGGCGCCTATGTGAATGACGTGGCCATTGGCGACATTCAGGCGCGAATTGGCGAATCCTCGATGCATGACGGCGCCCTGATTTTGCGCGCGGGCAAGAAGAAGATCCACCGCCTGGTGGTGGAAAACTAGCAACCAACTGGAACAATCATGACCAAGTTTTCGGCAACTGATGTGGAAAGCACCGCTCGCCGCGTCGGCTGGGCGCTATCGCCGGAACGCGCGGCGCAAATCGCGGCGACAGCAGCCCCGCGCATCGAGGCGTTTGAACGGGTGCGTTCGCGCCTGACTTTCGAAGACGAGGTGGCAGGCTTCGCCGCAGCGCTTGTCGAAACCATGCAAGCGGCCGAAAAATCGTGAGCGGCGTACTGGATATGAGCCTGGCCGCTGCGGCGCAGGCGGTTGCGGCCCGGCGCGTGTCGTCGCTCGAACTGACCCAGGCGGCGCTCGATCGCGCCGCGCAGTTGCAGCCGAAGTTCAATGCCTTTGTGCGTATCGACGCCGACCTTGCGCTGGCCGCAGCCCGCGCCTGCGACGCCGAAACCGCGCAGGGCAAGTCGCGCGGCCCCTTGCACGGTGTACCTCTGGCCCACAAGGACATGTTCTACCGGCGCGGCAAGGTGTCGACCTGCGGCTCGAAAATCCGCGCCGACTGGGTGGCCGATACCACTGCGGCGGTGCTGGAGCGGCTCGACGCTGCCGGCGCGATCCAGATCGGCACCCTCAACATGACCGAATTCGCCTATGGCCCGACCGGCCAGAACGCGTTTTTGGGCGATGCCCGCAATCCCTGGAATCCGGCGCATATCACTGGAGGTTCATCCGCAGGCTCGGCGGTATCGGTGGCATCCCGCATTGTGTTCGGCGCGCTCGGCTCCGATACCGCCGGGTCGGTACGCATGCCGGCGGCGCTGTGTGGTGTGACGGGCATGAAAACCACTTTTGGCCGCGTCTCGCGCGCCGGCTGCATGCCGCTTTCGCAATCGCTCGATACCGTAGGCCCTCTCACCCGCACCGTAGAGGACAACGCCTTGATGCTGTCGGTCATAGCCGGTGTCGATAGACGCGATGGTTCCACCCTGGCCGTGGCAGTGCCCGATTACCGGAAAATGGCTGTGGCCGGCTCCCTGGCAGGCTTCTCGATTGGCATTCCAGGCGGTTTCTTCGATGTGGACCTCGACCCGCAGGTTGCGCAACTGATGGGCGCCGCGGCGGATGCCTTCAGGCAACTTGGCGCCAACGTGATCGATGTGCCGATGCCCGATCTGGACGCCATCAATGCCGCCGGCTTTCTGTTGACCTGGGGTGACGTGATCGGCGTGCATGGTGCCTGGATGCGCGAGCGGCCGTCCGATTACACCGCGCAGACGCGTGGGCGCATCGAGATCACCCTGGCCGCAGCCGCTGGCGACTATGTGGATGCAGAGCGCTCGCGTGCCCGCCTGCTGCGTGAATTCGTCGCCACCGTGTATTCGAAGTGCGACGCGCTGATCGCGCCGGTGCTGGCGTTTCCGGTACCCAAATTGACCGACGTCGACGTTTCCGGCGGGCCCGCCATGATGCGCATACTTGACGAAATCACCCGCCTGATGCGCCCGGTCAATGTGCTTGGGCTGCCGGCGCTGGCCCTGCCCTGCGGCTTTACCGCGGGCAGCCTGCCGTGCGGCATGCAGTTGATCGGGCGGCCGTTTGCCGAGGGACTCCTGTATCGCATCGGTGCGGCCTACCAGGGGGCGACGGACTGGCACAGCCGGAGTCCGGTCGGGGCGTGAGCGCAGGTGATCTGCTGCGCCTGGCGGTCCTGGCCGCCTGCTGGGGCCTTGCATTTGTATTCATTCGCGTTGCGGTGCAGCCGCTGGGCGCGTTCGCGTTGGTCGAATTGCGTGCACTGCTGGGTTGTCTTGTTTTGTTGCTTTACGCAAGCATGTCCGGCGTTGCCATCGAATGGCGCCGGAATTGGCGCAAGTTCGTGATTTTCGGCGCACTCGGTTCGGCATTTCCCTTTACCTTGATCGCCCTGGCGCAAACCGTGCTGTCGGCTTCCTTGGCCGTGGTTCTGGTGACCATGGCGCCATTGTTCTCGGCGCTGATCGCGGCCTTTTGGCTGGGTGATCGCATGACGGTTCGCAAAACCGGCGGATTGCTGCTGGGCTTGGTCGGGGTAGCGTTCCTGACCGGCTTCAAGCCCGATAGCGCCGGCGCGGCACCGCCATGGGCCGTCGCCCTGGCATTGGCGACGGCAGCGTTGTACGGTGTTGCCGGGGTCTATTCGAAGCGCAGCCTGGCAGGCATTGCGCCGCTCGCAGCGGCTGCCGGCAGCCAGTTGGGTGCTGCCCTGCTGCTGCTTCCCCTCGCACTGGTATTTCCGCCGAACGCGGCGCCATCGCTGGTTCAATGGCTCAACGTGGCCGCGCTGGCCGTTTTCTCCAGCGCCCTGGCCTTCATCCTGTATTTTCGCCTGATCGACAGCATCGGGCCGGTCAAGACCGCCAGCGTCAACTATCTGACGCCGCTGTTCGGTGTGGCAGGCGGCGTGCTGGTGCTGGGTGAACCGCTGAGCGCCAATCTGTTGATCGGCCTGGCCATGATATTGGCCGGTGTGACCCTGGTGCTTGGGCGCAGCCTGCGAGCGGCAAACTGACTTCGCGGCAGCTCTCATCCGCGCCTGCCAGGCCCGGTCAGTTGCGCGCACTGCGGCGCTGCCTGAACGGGGCGGAACTTGCGCTCAGGTCGTCGCTTGCTGACCCCGATGCGCCCAGCCGGTCACACGTTTCTCCAGCCAGGCGAACACTTCATACATGGCCATCGCCATCACCGAGATCACGATCACGCCGGCGAACATCAGCGCGGTCTTGAGGCTCGATGAAGCCGACATCATCAGATAACCGATACCGGCGTTCGAGGCGCTGATTTCGGATACCACGGTGCCCACGAAGGCCAGCGTAATGGCGACCTTGAGCGAGGCGAAGAAAAAGGGCATCGAGCGCGGCAGGCCGACCTTGCGCAGGATCTCGACGCGCGAGGCGCCCAAAGCGCGCAATACGTCCTCGAGTTCCGGCTCCAGGGTCGCAAGCCCGGTGGCGACATTGACCACGATCGGAAAGAATGAGATCAGGAAGGCGGTGATGATCGCCGGGGTGGTACCGATGCCGAACCACACCACCAGAATCGGCACGAAGGCAGCCTTGGGAATCGAATTGAAGCCGACCAGGAGGGGATAGCAGGCGCGGTACACCAGGGCAGAAGAGCCGAGCGCACAGCCAAGGACGATGCCCACCAGCACTGCCACGGCGAAACCCACCATGGTGGTCCAGAAGGTCTGCAGTGCGTGGTCGAAAATCGGCTTCTTGTATTCGATCATGGCATCGAAGATCGCCGTCGGCATCGGCAGCACGAACGGATCGATCTTGAACCCGCGACAGATCATTTCCCACAGCAGCAGGAAGGCGATCACCAGCAGTGAAGGCGCGTGTTTTTCCACAAAGGTCTGGTACATGCTGTCTCCGGGTTCTAGGACTTGCGGATCGCGCCGATATGCTCGCGCAGTTCGTGCACGATTTTCGAGAACGGCTCGGTGTAGGTCACATCTATGTCGCGCGGGCGCTGCAGTTCGATGTCGCGTTTGGCCAGTATGCGCCCCGGGCGTTTGCTCATCACATAGACCGTGTCAGCCAGAAAGGTTGCCTCGCGCAGGTCATGGGTGACCAGTACCACGGTGAATGGATCGACCGCATGCAGGTCGCGCAGCACGCACCACAGTTCTTCACGGGTGAAGGCGTCGAGCGCGGCGAACGGCTCGTCGAGCATCAGAAGCTTGGGCTCATGCACCAGAGCGCGGCAGATCGACGCACGCTGCTGCATGCCGCCCGAGAGCTCCCAGGGAAACTTGTGCTCCCATCCGGCCAGGCCGACGGTGCTGATCAGCTTCATGGCGCGCTCGGCATATTCCTTGCGCTTGCTGCGGAAATTCGATTTGTAGGGCTCGACGATTTCCAGCGGCAGCAATACGTTGTCGAGCGTGGTACGCCACGGCAGCAGATTGGGGGCCTGGAATGCCATGCCGGTAATCTTCAGTGGCCCGCTCACTTCGCGGCCATCGACAATTACCGTGCCTTGTGTCGGCGGCTTCAAGCCGGTGCATAATTTCATGAAGGTCGACTTGCCGCAGCCCGAGGGACCTACGATGGCGACGAACTCGTGTTCCCTGATCGAGACGGTGATTTCCTCAATCACAAAATCGGCGGTCGGGTTGTACTTGAGCCAGACGCGATCAAATTCGATAAATTGATTGGGCATGAGGGCGATCAGGCGAGTACACGGTGGCGGGCGCAAGGCGGGTCCTGGAAGACCGCAGTGCGTGCGTCGATTAAAGGTGAGCGGCGCGGAAGTTGCATGTGCCGACATTGGGATTGATTGTATACAAGGTTCAGCATGAGCAAAGACGAAGTGAGTTTCCTGGTTAACGGGGCGCAGGTGAAATGCGCAGGTGCGCGCCCTACACAAACACTGTTGCAATATCTGCGCCAGGACTGTGCGTTGCCCGGCACCAAGGAAGGCTGTGCCGAAGGGGATTGCGGCGCATGCACCGTGATGGTGTCCGAAATCGATGCCGCGGGGCGGTTGGCACACCGCGCGGTAAATGCCTGTATCCAGTTTCTGCCGGTTATGCATGGCAAGGCGGTCACCAGCGTCGAGGGCCTTGCCCCCGCGGACGGCAAAGTCCATCCGGTGCAACAGGCAATGGTCGATTGCCACGCCTCGCAGTGTGGTTTTTGCACCCCGGGTTTCGTCATGTCGCTGGTGGCCGACTACAGCTCGCACCCGGCGCGTGCGGTCAGCCGCGCCGAAGTAGATCGGTTGCTGGCGGGAAATTTGTGTCGCTGCACCGGGTACCGGCCGATCGCGGATGCAGCGCAACAGGCACTGGCAGTGACGCGCAGTGCGGCGCAGCAGGCTGCTATGGAGGGGTTGCGCCGTAGCTTGCGCGCACTCACGCGAACCACCAATGCGCTGGTGCTTGACGGTCCCGCGGGCAAATGGTTCTCGCCACGCACCGAGTCCGCGCTTGGCCAGTGCCTGGCGGCTCACCCGGATGCGCGCATCGTTGCCGGCCTTACCGATGTCGGCCTGTGGTCCACCAAGCAGTTGAAGAGCTTCGACAAGCTGGTCTATGTGGGCGACATCCGCTCTTTGCGGCAGATCAGGGTTTCCGCGCGTTCGGTTGTGATCGGCGCTGCCGTGACCTGGACTGATGTGATGCCGACACTGCTTGCGCATTGGCCGCAGATGGACGAATTGCTGACCCGTTTTGCGTCGCCGCCGGTGCGCAACAGCGCCACCGTCGGCGGCAATCTCGCCAATGGCTCGCCGATTGGTGATGCGATGCCGGTGTTCATCGCGCTGGGCGCGACCATTTTGCTGCGCAGCGTATCCGGCGAACGATCCATGCCCTTGGAAGATTTTTATCTGGCCTATCAGAAGACGGCGCTGGCGCCCGGGGAATATGTGGCCGCACTGCGTATCCCGCTGGCAAGCGTGGGACAACGTTTTCGCGCCTATAAACTCTCCAAACGCTTTGATCAGGATATCTCCGCGGTATGCGCCGGGCTTGCTCTCCAGATCGAGCAAGGGGTAGTGCGCCAGGCGCGCATCGCTTTTGGCGGCATGGCAGCCACGCCCAAGCGGGCGCTGGCCACCGAACGCGCGCTGGTCGGCAGGCGCCTGGACGCCGACGCATTGGCCGCCGCGCAGGCCGCACTGCAAAACGATTTTGTGCCGATTGGCGATATGCGCGCCAGCGCCGCCTACCGCACCTTGGCTGCCGGCAACCTGCTCAAGCGCTATTTTCTTGAATTAGACGAATCACCCGCGCCAGCCATCGTGCGGCTGCAACAACTGGAGGTGACAACATGAAGCGCGATCTGCCCTTGACGGCCCTGCACGAAGACGCTGTCGGCGCCGCCATCGCGCACGACAGTGCGCACCTGCACGTAACCGGTGCTGCGACCTATGTCGATGACATTCCCGAGATCGCCGGCACCCTGCATGTGGCCGTCGGCATGAGCGCAATCGCGCGTGGGCGGATTGGCTCCATGCGCTTGACGAAGGTGCGCCACGCACCCGGCGTGGTCGCGGTGCTGACCCACGCCGACATACCCGGCGAGAAGCTGATCGGCCCGGTGTTGCATGACGAGCCGGTGTTTGCGATCGATCGCGTGGACTACGCGGGCCAGCCCCTTTTCGCGGTGGTGGCCGATTCGCTCGAGGCGGCACGGCGCGCGGCGCGGCTGGCCGAAGTCGATTATCGGGAAGAGACGCCGATCATCGACTATGACGACGCGATTCGCGCCAATTCGCACGTTCTGCCGGCGTTGACCCTGGCCGCCGGCGATGCGCGGACGGCAATCGACGCGGCGCCGCATCGCCTGACCAACCGTCTGCATATCGGCGGTCAGGAGCAGTTCTATCTGGAGGGCCAGATCGCTTACGCCGTGCCCCGCGAGGACGGCCAGATGCTGGTCTATTCCTCGACCCAGCATCCCACCGAAACCCAGTTCACCGTGGCGCATGTGCTGGGCCAGGTACCTGCCAAGGTGGTGGTCGAATGCCGGCGCATGGGCGGCGCGTTCGGCGGCAAGGAGACCCAAGCCTCCTATTTCGCCGCCGTCGCCGCGTTGGGCGCCGCGATTCTCAAACGCCCGGTCAAGTTTCGCGCCGATCGCGACGACGACTTCATGCTGACCGGCAAGCGCCACGAGTTTCGCGCCGACTATGAAGTGGGCTTCGACGATGCCGGGCGCATCCTGGGGCTCGACATCACGCTGGCCTCGCGCTGTGGCTGGTCGGCTGACTTGTCGGGCTCGGTCAATGATCGCGCGGTAATGCACGTATCCAACGCCTACCATCTGGCCAATGTCACGGTGCGCTCCTTGAGGCTCAAGACCAACCAGCAGTCGGCCAACGCGTTCCGCGGGTTTGGCGGCCCGCAAGGCATTCTGGCCGGTGAACATGTGATCGACGATATCGCCCGCTATCTCAAGTGCGACGCGCTGGCGGTGCGCAAGGCCAATTTCTACGCGGCCGATCCGTCCAGCCCGCGCGCCATGACGCATTACGGCATGCGGGTGGAAGACAACGTGGTTCACCAACTGGTGGCCGAGATAGAGCAGTCGAGCGGCTATGCCGAGCGCCGTTCCGCGATCAGCCAATGGAACGCACAGCAACCGATCATCAAGCGCGGCCTGGCACTCACACCTGTGATGTTCGGCATATCGTTCACCGCCTCGTTTCTCAACCAGGCAGGTGCGCTGTTGCATGTGTATCACGACGGCAGCGTGATGATCAACCACGCGGCAACCGAAATGGGCCAGGGCGTGTACATCAAGGTAGCCCAGGTGGTGGCGCAGGAATTCGGCCTGGCCGTCTCACAGGTGCGCATCACCGCGACCGACACCAGCAAGGTGCCAAATACCTCGCCGACGGCGGCCTCCAGTGGTGCCGATCTCAACGGCAAGGCGGCACAGGCGGCGGCGCGCGAAATCAAGGCGCGGCTGGCGGCGTTCTGCGCCACGACCTACGGCGTGGATGCGACCAAGCTTGTGTTTGCCGCAGCGATGGTCAGTGCGGGCTCCTGGAGCATGCCGTGGGCCGATCTGGTGCGCGCAGCGTATTTCGGCCGTGTATCTCTTTCCAGCACCGGTTATTACAAGGTGCCGAAGGTTGACTTTGATGCCAAGACGCTCAAGGGCCGGCCGTTCTACTACTTTTCCTACGGTGCCGCAGTGGCCGAGGTCGCCATCGACACGCTGACGGGCGAATCGAAACTGCTGCGCGTGGACATCCTGCAAGATGTCGGGCGCTCACTCAATCCAGCCATCGATCTGGGTCAGGTCGAGGGGGGCTTTGTGCAAGGCCTGGGCTGGCTTACTTCCGAGGAACTGGTGTGGGATGCCAAGGGCCGGCTACGCACGCATGCGCCATCGACCTACAAGATTCCGGTGTCGTCCGACGTGCCGCAGGCCTTTCACGTGAAGCTGTGGGAGCGCGGCGAAAACGTCGAGGACTCGATTTTTCGCAGCAAGGCCGTGGGCGAGCCGCCGGTGATGCTGGCAAGCGCAGTGTTTTTCGCGATTCGCGATGCGGTGGCTGCCGCAAGCGGGGCGCATCAAGGCCCACACCTGGACGCGCCTGCCACCCCGGAGCGCATTCTGTTCGCCTGCGCGCCCGAGGGCGGCGCGTGATCGTGCGCTTGACGCGGGCTGCACGTGCTGCGCTCGCAATCGCCGGGCGCGACCGTCAGCATTGTGTGCTGGTCAGCGTCCTGCATATCGAGGGCTCGGCTCCGCGCGAGGCAGGTGCAGCCATGCAGGTCACACTCGAACAGGTGCACGGCACCATCGGCGGCGGCCACCTCGAACTGAAGTCGGTGGCGATCGCGCGCGAGCTGTTGCAGGCGGGGTTGTCCGGGTGCAACGCTGGTTCGGTGACACACCGCTTTCCGCTCGGACCCGCTTTGGGCCAGTGTTGCGGCGGTGTCGCCCATATTCGCTTCGATGTTTGTGCGGCAGGCTATGTGCCGCAAGCGCTACAAGTGCAGGCGCCGGAGAGCCTGTTCGAACTGCGCCTCTTCGGTGCCGGCCATGTCGGCCAGGCCTTGGTCAACGTGTTGGCCGAGGTCGACTGCGATATCACCTGGATCGACAGCCGGGAACAGCAGTTTCCAACCCTTGTGCCGGCCAATGCAAGCATCGAATTTTGCGAAGCGCCACAGGAAGAAGTAGCGGCGGCTGCGCCGGGGACGTTCTATCTTGTGATGACCCATAGCCATGCACTGGATCTGGCGATCGTCGAGCGCATCCTGGAGCGCGGCGATGCCGGACTGGTTGGTTTGATTGGCTCACATACCAAGCGCATCACGTTTGAACGGCGCCTGCGCGCCAAGGGCTTTTGCGAGCAGGCGATCGAAAGCCTGGTGTGCCCGATCGGTGTGCCTGGTGTTTCCGGCAAGGCGCCAGGCGTGGTCGCGATCGCGGTTGCAGCCCAATTGTTGGCGCAGGTGAGTTCACAGCGCGCCACGCGAAGCGCCAGCACCGCAGACAACGTATAGGCGTTTGCACCACATCCGTGCGATTGGTCAACTGACGCATTGATTTGGTGCTTCTTGTGTCCTTGAGGAAACGCGAGGTGGGTCATGCGCCGCGTTTTGATGGTACATGCGCGGACCATCCTCACTCAAGTATTGGCCAGCGGCATGTGTCTTGCATAGTGGTAGGAGTCGCCGCACCAGCGGCCCACACCACGAGAACCGCACATGAAACTCGCACCCAAGTCGTGGATCGCCGCGATCGTAGCGACCGTCCTTTGCATTGCCGCCCATTCCGCATTCGCGCAAGTCGAAAAGGCATCCATCAAATTTTCGCAAGGCTGGCTGTTTCAGGCGACCCAGGCGCAGTTTCCGCTGGCTGCCGACAAGGGCTACTGGAAAGCGGAAGGCCTTGAAGTGACGGTGGATCGTGGATCCGGTTCCGCCACCTCGATCCAGCGCGTGATCTCGGGCACGCACGACATCGCGTACTCGGACGTGGGCACCATCGTCAAGTGGAATGCGGAGAACCCCGGTCGCGAATTGATGATGTTCTACATCGCCGAAGACGGCTTTCCGCTGGTGGCGGTGGCACTCAAGTCCAAGGGCATTGCCAAACCGAAGGATCTCGAAGGCAAGAAGCTTGGCGCGCCCAGCTTCGATGGCGGCCGGCAAATGTTCCCGGCCTTCGCCAAGGCCAACGGCATCGACCAGACCAAAGTCACCTGGTTCACCATGGATGCCAATTTGCGTGAGCAAATGCTGGCCAGGGGCGATGTCGACGTGATCACCGGCTTCATCACCTCCGCGGTGCCCACGCTCAACGGGTTGGGCATCAAGACCGCCGATCTGACCGTCATGCGTTACGACGACTTCAATCTCGACGGCTTCGGCAACGCCGTGTTTGCAACGCGCGATTTCGTCGAGAAGAATCCCAGGACCGTGACGGCCTTCGTCAAGGGCCTGAACCGCGCCATGAAGGACATCGTCTCCGATCCCAAGGCCGCGATCGCCGCCATCAAGGGGCGCGACCCGCTGGTCAATACCGACCTCGAGACCGAGCGACTCAAGCTTTACGTGAAGGAGTTGCTGTTGACCAGGAACGTCCGCGACAACGGATTTTCTTCGGCCGATACCAAGAAGATGGAACGCCAGATCGCATCGGTGATGGACGCGTTCAATGTCAAGGCCAATGTAACGGTGGCGAGTGTCTACACTGAAAAGTTCCTGCCGCCCAGGGCCGATCGCATGCCCCCGCCTTACAAGGAATAACCTCTCGCCACATGCCGCGCGCCAACGCACCTGCTACAAGGGCCAAGCCAAAACCAGGAGCCGTGACATCGCTTGCACTGGGCGCACGCGCCGGCGGGCAATGGCAGCTCACGCCCGGGCTTGCCGACATGACCCGGCCGCCGCGCGCGCTGCGGCCGGCACGGGTCGCGGCATACGGCAAGGACATCCTGGTCGACTGGAACAAGTCGGCCATGATCGTGATCGACATGCAGAACGATTTTTGCCATCCGCGCGGTTGGCTGGCCGGCATCGGTGTCGACGTAACCCCGGCAAGGGCGCCTATCCTGCCGCTCACAAGGCTGCTGCCGGCATTGCGCCAGGCGCAAGTGCCGCTGCTGTGGGTCAATTGGGGCAATCGTCCTGACCTGGCCAATCTGAGCCCGGCGCTGTTGCACGTCTACGACGGCAACGGCCGCGGTACCGGTTTGGGATCGCCGCTTGCCAATGCGCCGGTGCCTGGAGCGCGCGTGCTGCAGAAGGATTCGTGGGCCGCGGCGGTGGTCGAGGAACTGGCGCCGCATCCGGGCGATCTGTGCATCGACAAATACCGCATGAGCGGCTTCTGGGACACGCCGCTTGACAGCATGTTGCGCAATCTGGGCATCACCACGGTGTTTTTCGGCGGCGTCAACGCCGATCAGTGCGTGTTGGCCACCTTGATGGATGCGAACTTCCTGGGCTACGACACGATACTGGTCGAAGACTGCTCGGCCACCACCTCTCCACGCTACTGCTGGGATGCGACGCTTTACAACGTGCGCCAGTGTTTCGGCTTTTCGACCAGCTCGAAGGCCATCCTCAAGACTCTTCCTGCCTGATCATGCGTAATCCTGTCGTCCATCGCGCTGCGCGTACGCATCGGGCCTACAAGATCGATCCGGCCGACGCGAATTACTTCGTGTTCACCGCCGACCCGCTGGCCGATCAGGTGGGATTCGTGCAGGTCATCGAGATTTTCGAGGTGGGCGGGGCCACACCTCCCAACCGGCATGCGCTTGCCGACGAATTGTTCTATGTGTTGGCCGGCGAAGGTGTCGCGATTTGCGATGGCGCACGCATCGCCGTGCGGCAGGGCGACAGTTTCCTGGTGCGTGCCGGGCACGAGCATGTCGCGATGAACACCGGCACCACGCGTCTTTACTGCCTGACGACCATGGTCCCGGATGAGAATTTCGCGGCCCTCATCAGGAATGGCGTGCCCTGGCAACTTGATGCGGCGGATCTGGCGGTGCTGAGCGGATCCGACTCTTGAGAGCCCGGTCGTTGGCGTCCATCCAGACCGCGGTTTTTGATACTCGACAGCGTCAATCGGAGTCAAGGCATGAAAGTAAGACTGGCAGCGGTGCAGCCGCGTAGTGGCGGGGGCAGTACGGAATCGCGCAACGCGCTGGAGGCGCTCGATTGGCTGGATCGCGCGGCCGCCGCCGGGGCCGATCTGGTCATGTTCCCGGAGGGCTATCCCGGCCCGGTCAATCCTGCCAACACATACGACGCGTTCGGGCCGCTGGCCGAACGTGCCGCGCACCACAAGCTGCATGTTCTGGCCAGCCGCGTGGCAGCCGTTGAGGGCGGCTTCGCGGTTGAACTGCACCTGATAGACGATCAGGGCAGGACCGCAGGCGTTTATCGACGCACCACGCCGCGCGGTCCGTATGTGTATCGCGATATCGATGCCTGGGATTTCAATTACATCGAATCCAGCCAACCACCCATGGTGGTCGAGACCCGCCTCGGACGCATCGGCATGCTGGTGTGTTCCGAGCTGTATACGCCCGAGTTGTCGCGCCTGCTTGCGATCCAGGGGGCCGACATCATTTTGTATCCGGCCGGTGGGGCGATCAACGAATTTCTGCCCGGTTGGCGCACCTTGGTATGGGCGCGCGCGATCGAAAACATCGCGTTCACCGCCGCCTGCCAGAACCTGTATGGCGACGAGGAAGGCGTGGCTACCATCGCCGCACCGGAAGGGGTTTTGGCGGCATCGACCGGCGAGGGACTGGTGATCGCCGATCTGGATTTCGATCGCTTGGCCTTTCTCAGGCGCGAAGACGAACGGATCGAGTTTCCCAAGCGCTATTCGACCATTCCGGGCGTGCTGCGCTGGCGCCGCCCCGAGTTGTACGGGGCGCTTGGCGCAAGCGCAAGCGGCAAGCCTGCAACATAATCAGGAGCAAGCCGGGCGGCCTGGGACCAGGCATGCCGGTTTTCGTAAGGCCAGCCCATGATGCACGGATTCATTCCACCGCAGCGCTATTTCGCCTACCTGAACTGGCAGCGCATCGCCACGCTGCCGGACAAGAAAAACACGGTTCTGTTGCTGCCGGTGGCCGCCATCGAGCAGCATGGTCCGCACCTGCCGGTTGCCGTCGACAGTGCGATTGTGCTCGGCGTTCTAGGGCGCGCCCTCGAAAAGCTCGATCCTGCCGTCCCTTGCTACGTGCTGCCGCCGCTCTACTACGGCAAGTCGAATGAGCACATCCGCTTTCCCGGCACGCTTACGCTGACTGCGCAAACCCTGCTGGCTGTCATGGCCGAGATAGCCGATTCGGTCGCGCGCGCGGGGTTTCGCAAACTGGCCCTGGTCAACAGCCACGGCGGGCAGCCGCAGGTGATCGAGATTGCCGCCCGCGAGGCGCGCCTGCGTCATCCTGACCTCAGCGTTTTCCCGACCTTCATCTGGTCGGTGCCGCACTGTGGCGCCGAGCTGGTGCCGCCGCGCGAGGCCACTTACGGCATTCACGCCGGGGCGCTGGAGACCGCGCTCTTGCTGGCACTGTTGCCTGACACCGTCGACATGACGCGTGCAGTAACCGAGTATCCGCATGGCGTGCCGGCGGACGGCATGATCAGCATGGAGGGCGAGCGCCCGGGAACCCAGGGGTTCGCCTGGCTGACGCACGATCTGACTGTGAGCGGGGTATTGGGTGACGCGACGCTGGCGACCGCGGCGATGGGCGAGCGGCTGCTCGATTCGCTGGGCCACGGCTGGGCCCGGCTGATCGGTGAGATGTACAGGTTTCGACAGCCGGCAGCCGGGCCAGGCCCGCTCGGGCCTTGAGCGGCGCTGCTGCGCCCACAAGGTGCGCCATACCGTGCGTCGCACTGGCTGAGTGCGAACTTTCAAGCGAACACCCGCTGCTGGCCCTGGCGCAGGAGCGCAAGGGCGGATTGCGCGAAATGGGCGGATTGGCATATGCTTTGCATGGTTTCATGTAGAGAGTAGAAGCGCTCAGTACCCGAGGTTCGGCGGCTGCCGGCAAACGTCGGGTGCGGGAGATTGCTCTTCCCCCAGTTCTCCCGTGGGTCAGGTAGCGCTTTGGTCAAATCTCATCCTCCTGCAAATCGTTCGCCTGCGCCGCTTGTTTGGCAAGCGCGAACGC
>CAYYFR010000048.1:31746-34117 GCA_964470865.1 uncultured Burkholderiales bacterium
GCCACGCGCGGCTACGCCGAGGCTCGCATCTGCATGACTTGTCGCAGATCTTGCGCATCTCCGGCGCCGCCGTGATCGGCAAACAATTTCAGCAAACACTTTCCTGAAAGGAAACTCCCATGCTGCAAACCCGTCAGCCTGTGTTGCAACGTTACTGGAACCCGGTGATCCCGTCTGATCAGGTACGGGACAAACCGGTCGCTCTCGAATATTTCGGCCAGGATGTGGTTGTTTGGCGCGATTCGAAAGGCGGCATTCACGCGCAGGAAGATCGCTGCCAGCACCGCACCGCCAGGCTGTCCGCCGGCTGGATCAGCCATGATGAACACGCAGAAGGGCTGACCTGCCCGTATCACGGCTGGCGCTACGGTGCCGGTGGCGCATGTGTGCATATGCCGCAGCAGCCGGACTTGTCGCCCAAGATGTGCGCCGCACGGGCACGTGCCCGCGGCTTCCTGGCTGAAGACCGCTATGGTTTCGTCTGGGTTTGTCTATCCGGGCAGCCGCTGGCGGGCATTCCGGAATTCGATGAAGAGGCGCGCGGTCTGCGGCGCATCCCGCAGTTCTACGAGCGCTGGAAATGCGCAGGCCTGCGCCTGATGGAAAACTCTTTCGACAACGCCCACTTCGCCTTCACCCACAAGGCCAGTTTCGGCGACATGCACCATCCGCTGCCGGCCTCGTCGCAGTTGACGCCCACCGACTACGGCTTTTTGTTCGAGACCAAGGTGGAGGTGCGCAACCCCGAGGTGCAGAAAAAGGTGTTGCGCATGGAGTCGGACACCACCATTCGCCACATGCGCAACAGATGGTATGTGCCCTTCATTCGCAAGCTGCACATCACCTATCCCAACGGGCTGGAGCATGCCATCGTGACCTGTGCCACGCCGATCGACGACCAATCGATCCAGGTCTGCCAGTGGGCCTATCGCAGCGATACCGAGGCGGATGCGAAGGCGGCCGATATCGTCGCCTTCGACCGCCAGGTCACCGCTGAAGACAAGGGCGTGCTTGAATCGACCGATTTCGATGCGCCGCTGGATCTGGCCTCCGGCGAGGAAAAGCACATGACTTCCGATCAGCCCGGCATGGTCATGCGCAAACAGATCGTCGCCCTGCTGGCGACGCACGGCGAAACCGAGACGCGCCTGCCAGGTCGTGCTGGTGTGCGCATGGCGGCCGCGCAAGCTGCCTGACACTCATTGACATGGTTCCCTACACCCCTCCTGCGGTAGTCCGCGCGATTCCGGTGATCGATCTGGGCCCCTCTTTCAGTCGTGTGCCGGAAGAGCGGCGCCGGGTCGCCTGGGAGATGCACAAGGCCTGCCGTGAAACCGGCTTCTTCCTGGTATCCAATCACGCCGTGCCGACGGTGCTTGTCGATTCGCAGTTCGAATTCAGCCGCCGGTTTTTCGCTCTGCCGCTGGTGGCGCGCCAGGCCCTGCACATGGCCAATTCGCCGACGCGTGCGGGCTACGAGCCGGTGGGCGGGCAAACGCTCGCAAGCGACACGCCGCCCGACCTGAAGGAAAGCTTTTACGTCAATCAGGATCTGCCGGACGATCACCCGTATGTCAAGGCGGCACTGCGTGCCTATGGCGGCAATCAATGGCCCGATCTGCCGGGCTTTTGCGCGCAGATGCTTGATTACTATGCGGCGATGGACCGGCTGGCGCGGCATCTGATGCGCCTCCTGGCTCTTTCGCTGGAGCTCGACGAAGCGCATTTCGAACAGTACTTCGCATGCCCTTCGGCGACGCTGCGCCTGATCAAGTATCCACCGCACCCCGCAGCGGCGAGTGCCAACCAGTTGGGGGCCGGCGCGCATACCGACTGGGGCGGCGTCACCATTCTGGCGCAGGACGACATCGGCGGGCTCGAGGTTGAGAACACCGCCGGCGAGTGGATCGATGCGCCGCCGGTGCCCGCTACGTTCGTGATCAATCTGGGCGACATGATCAAGCGCTGGACCAACGGCATCTACCGTTCCAACATGCACCGGGTGCTCAACAACAAGACGGCCGGGCGCGACCGTTACTCGATACCGTTTTTTTATAGTCCCGATCATGAGGCACGTATCGAATGTCTGCCTTCATGTACCGATGCCGACCGCCCCCCCAGGTTTCCGCCATGCACCGCCGGTGAACACCTGGACGAAATGTTTCGCCGCTCCTATGGCGATATGCGTGGCGGCAAGCCACCCAACCAGAAGGAGGCCGCGTGACTATTGATCGTTACCAAAAAGATGACCGCCTTGCCAGAGGCATGCTTTTGCCATGAACTCCGCCATTTTCAATAGCGCCGAGCCACAGGTACGGCTTGCCTATGTCAACCTGTTCGCGCGCGACATCGAAGCCTTGTCTGGTTTTTA
>CAYYFR010000049.1:0-13510 GCA_964470865.1 uncultured Burkholderiales bacterium
GGCTCATGGCTTCGATTTGCGAATGATCCACCAGTGCGGCGCCCTGAACTTGGCGATCCGCACGTAGCCATACACGTAGGCAGCGGCGAACACCGCGCTACCGAGAATCAGCACCGGCGTGCGATCCCAGAAAATAATCGCCGGTGCCACACCCACCGAGGTGACGACCCAAAGATAAGGCGCCGTCATCGCGTTACGCTGCAGCCGATGTGCGGAAAGCCTGGTTCCGATCAACCAGCGCACCAGCCGCTTGTAGATCAAGTGGTGCAAATGTGCGACGTCGGGAACGCCAGGATGCGCGCGACGCACGACCGTGCGGCGATAGATGGAAAACAGCGTCTCCGAGATCGGGTAGGAGCAGACCAGAATCGGAAACCAGGCCGAAACTTGCGGGTTGCGTGCGACCAGCAGTACCAGCAACTCGGCGATCCAAAAACCCACCAGATAAGCACCACCGTCGCCCAGAAAGATCAGCCCACGCGGAAAGTTCAGCGCCATGAAGCCGGCGATCGCGCCCACGGCAGTCAAAGCAGACGCCATGATCGCGATATCTCCAACCTTGAAGGCAACGTAGGCGATGCCAATCAGAATCAAGGTCGCCACGCCTCCGGCAAGCCCGTTGAAACCGTCAATCAAATTAAAGGCATTGGTAAGCCCTGCCACCGCGAAGCAGGTGAAGACAATCGAGACGGCAGGTATTGTTGCGATGGCGGCGTCAAACGGACCGCTGTCGAGCCGCACTACCCAGGCATCGAGGAACCAGCCACCCAGGGCTGCCGAAGTCAGCGCGGCGGCGAACCGCAGGCCGATCCCGAGCCCCTGATGAAAATCCTCAACCAGTCCGGCCACGAAGACAGGCAACGCGCACAAAAGCAGGAGCAAGCCCATGCGCGCGGCAATTGGCGCCGCGACGGCATCATCAAGCGTTCGCGCCACCAAGCTGACCAGCAGTCCGACAGCGACCCCTATGCCTCCCGCGCGTGACAGCCCTCGCAGAGCCGGCTGACGAATCCACGCGGCGCGACGCCGCACGACGTAACGACGATGCGCTTCCGGGTTTCCGAGATTGAGGCGGATCGCCAGGAGAGTCACCGCAAACGACGCCAGCAGGGCAGCTACCACATAAGCCAATGTTCGCGTGCCTCTCCAGGTTGACTGTGCGCGAATGCGCGATCGGTCTGCGCCGAACAACCCAGCGCAACGCATACACAAACATGCTCGCTTGCAAAGTCGCGATCGAGCAACTGAATTTTATTCCTATATGAGGTCCATGCCGGCCCGCGCTTGTAATAGTATTTTGCGTGAACACGCCACCGGCAGACCCCATGACCAGAACCTTTCCGCTTGAACCTGTCGAAACCTGCAGCCTCGACCAACTGCAGGCATTGCAGCTTGTCCGCATGCAGGTTTCGTTCCGTCATGCCTACGCAAACGTACCGCACTATCGAAACAAACTCGATGCCGCCGGCGTGCACCCTGACGACCTGAAATCCCTGTCCGACCTGGCCCGGTTTCCTTTCACTACCAAGTCCGACCTGCGCGACACCTACCCCTACGGCATGTTCGCCGTGCCGATGGATCGCATAGTACGTATCCACGCTTCGTCGGGCACCACTGGCAAACCAACCGTAGTGGGGTACACCAAGGCCGACATCGACATGTGGGCGGATGTCATGGCGCGCTCGATCCGTGCGGCCGGCGCTCGCGCAGGCGACAAATTGCATGTTTCCTATGGCTACGGCCTTTTCACCGGTGGACTTGGCGCGCATTACGGTGGTGAACGCCTGGGGCTGGCGGTCATACCTTTTGGCGGCGGCCAGACCGAGCGCCAGGTACAACTGATGCAGGACTTCAAGCCCGACATCATCATGGTCACGCCTTCTTACATGTTGGCAATCGTCGACGAAATGGAAAAACAGGGCATCGATCCGAAATCGGTGTCGCTGCGACTGGGCATCTTTGGCGCCGAACCGTGGACGCACAAGATGCGCGATGCGATCGAAGCACGTACCGCCTTGCAGGCCATCGACATCTACGGCTTGTCGGAAGTGATCGGGCCGGGCGTGGCCCAGGAATGCATCGAAACCAGGGACGGCCTAACTGTGTGGGAAGATCATTTCTACCCGGAGGTGATCAACCCCGAAACCGGCGCGGTGCTGCCCGACGGCGAGTTTGGTGAACTGGTGTTCACTTCGCTCACCAAAGAGGCGCTGCCGATCATCCGCTACCGCACGCGTGACTTGACACGCCTTTTGCCCGGCACTGCACGAACCATGCGCCGCATGGAAAAAATCACCGGCCGGTCCGATGACATGCTGATCATCCGCGGTGTCAACGTATTCCCTTCGCAAATCGAGGAGCTGATTCTCAAGCAAACGAAACTGGCGCCGCACTATGTGCTCGAAGTCACGCGCCCCGACAAGCTCGACGAGATTGCCGTTCTGGTCGAACCCCGGCCTGAATATGCCGCGATCAACGATGCCGACCGCCGCGTAGCCGCTGGTGCGCTGGCGCACGCGATCAAGACCTTCGTCGGAATCAGCGCAGAAATTCGGATGGTCGGTATTGGCGGCATCGAGCGCTCCGTCGGCAAAGCCAAGCGGGTGGTGGACAAACGCCCAAAGTGATTTTCCGGTTGCCCTGGCGCATGACTGCCAGATCGAAACCCGAGGGCCCGAGCGCATGGCTCGCCAATCGCGCAGTGCGCATGCGAGCCAAGCGTATTCCGCGCCGTTGCAGGCGGAACCAAGCGCAAGTCAGGCACAAAAACCAGCGTCAGATCGAACTCTGGTAGCGGCCGCGCGCGCGCGAGAATACGGGTATGCCGCACTCTTTTCCTTGCTTCAAACTACTTGCCGGTCCGTCGCTCCCGCGCCATGCGCACGCAGCGCTCGTGCGACTGGCCGCCATTGTTCTCTTCGCTCTAGCCTGCGTGCCGACGCGGGCACACGCCCCTTATGATTTCTGCGTCACCCGATTGATGCAGACAGGCAGCGACGTGCTGCGTACGCGCCTGCTTTTCGACGAGCATGATCCCGGAACGGAGCTGGCCAGACACCTTTTGATTCGCCATTACCGGCAGCCGCTGGTAACCTCGGTACAGATCGAAGACTATCGGCCCGAACTGTGTGGCAATGCGGAAACGCAATTCCTTGCCTTGAAAGCCGGCGCCGGTCCGCCGCGGCAAGTAGAGCCCGCCCGACGCCTTCCGGATCTGGGCAAGACGGCAAGTCAAACTGCCAAATTGGTTTCGGAAACCTACATGAACGTGACGCGACAAGCGACCGGGGCCCTGGGCCTTGTGCTCGAAGCCACCAACGAGGCCTTGTGCTCCATGATTCGCTGTTGATATCCAGGTTCAATCCGAACCCTGATGGAGAAGCCAGGACCAACGCGCGCGGTTCAAACGACATCGCGCGGCATGACAGCGATCAGGCGGGCGCGCCCTTGGCGCCCGCAGCGACCAAGGCCTCAATCTCGGCGGCCGCAAGCCCCACCTCGCCGAGCACCTCGCGCGTATGCTCACCCAGGCGGGGCGGCGGGCGACGGATCGAAAGTGGCGTGGCGCTCCAGGTGCTGGGCAATCCGGCCTCGACCATAGTGCCCTCCGAAGGGTGCTCGTAGGTGCGAAAAAAACCGACTGCGCGCAGGTGTGGGTCGTCAAGCAGTTCTTCGATGCTACGGACCGGCGTGTATGGAATATCGACGCGTTCCAGCAATGCAAGCCATTCGGCCGTGGTCCTGCCCGCGATTTCTCCGCTCAACCAGGCATAGATGCGCTCGATGCTGGCGCTGCGCGAAGCCATGGTCGCGAATAGCGGATCCTTGTGCATTTCGGGTTTGCCGATCGCTTCGAAAAACGCGCGCCACTGTTTGTCGTTGTAGACCAGAATGCACAAGTAGCCATCACGGGTGGCGTGCGGCTTGCGCCAGGCATTGAGGATGCGGGCGTAGCCGGGCGGTGCCAGCGGCGGTACGAACGAATGGCCGCCCAGGTGTTCTCCCAGGACGAACTGCGCCATGGTCTCGAACATCGGCACCTCGACGGCCTGGCCGGCGCCAAAGCGCTCGCGGTAAAGAAGTGCGCCAAGCACCGTGTTGACCAGGCTCAAACCGGTAACGCGATCGCAGAAATTGATCGGCACGAAGCGTGGCACGTCGGCACCGGCGCGATGCACCATGTCGGGTACCGCCACCATGGCCTGGATCAGGTCGTCAAAGGCGGCGCGGCCGGCGTACGGGCCTGCCTCGCCAAACCCGAAGCCCCCGACGTACACCAGCTTTGGGTTGACCGCGCGCAGGTCCTCATATGAAAGCTTCAGGCGCGCCATTGCCTGCGGCCGCACGTTGTAGAGCAGCACGTCGCAGGTGGCCGCCAGTTTGAGGAAGGCATCGCGCCCGGCGCCGGATTTGAGATCGAGGGCCACCGACCGCTTGTTGCGGTTGCAGTTCATGAACAGGTTGCCCATGCCGGGGTGACGGCTATGGCTGGTGTAGCGCAACGCGTCGCCTTCGGGCGGCTCCACCTTGATCACGTCCGCCCCCATGTCGCCCATGATCTGGGTCGCGAAGGGGCCCATGACGATGGACGTCAAATCGAGAATGCGGATTCCCCTCAGCGCCCCCGCAGATGCAGCAGGAGTCAGTGGGTCGGGATTGGATTGATTCATCAGAGAATGCTCCTGTCGGATAGCTTTGCTTCAAGTAAAAGTAAACATTGAGTTACTGCGCGGACTGTTGCGCAGCCAATCTGGCTCCGTTTCACTCAAACATGCGGCAGTGCCACCGTTCCGCCAGGTACGCAACACGGTTTGACCCGTGTTAGGCCGAAACAACGTCTCAAAGCGCATCCGGACCGTCTGCGCGGTAGCTGTAGCCAAGGTACTACACGTCTGTCAAGTGCCCGGTTCCGACCGGTATAATTTTGTCTTTCCAATGGAAAGGCTATCGTGTGGGAAACCGCCTTAGCAAGATTTACACTCGTACCGGTGACGCCGGCACCACCGGCCTGGGTGACGGATCGCGGGTAGCCAAGGATTCACCGCGCATCCATGCCTTGGGTGATGTCGACGAGCTCAATTCCAGCATTGGCCTCCTTGTGTGCGAAGACCTGCCGGCAACAACCCGCGAGCAATTGTTGCGCGTCCAGCATGATCTGTTCGACCTCGGCGGCGAGCTGTGCATTCCCGGATTCAAGAATATCTCGGAGTTGCAGGTAAAGAACCTCGAAGACCTGCTGGACCAGTACAACGCCGACCTGCCGCCCCTGGCCAATTTCATCCTTCCTGGTGGTTCGCGCGCGGCCAGCCATGCCCACTTGTCGCGGACGATCTGCCGCCGCGCCGAGCGCAGCGTTATCGCCCTGGGCGCGGTCGAAGCGGTGTCGGATCTGGTGCGCCAGTACCTTAACCGCCTGTCGGATCTGCTATTTGTACTAGGACGCGTCCTGAACCGCCATGGTGGCGGATCGGATGTGTTGTGGCAGCAAAGCAACAAACGTTAAGCCGGGGAAAATGGCCAATACGCCACAGCATGACCAACGCCTGCGCGACCTGTTGGCCGTCGCCGGACGCCGCCAGCCAGGTTCCCAGGCTGCGTTCGCGGAGCTTTATCAGTCCACATCCTCGAAACTATTTGGCGTTGCGTTACGTATATTAAGACGTTCGGATTGGGCCGAAGAGGTTTTGCAGGAATGTTATGTCAGCATCTGGAACCACAGCGCGAACTACCAGGCCGGGTTGTCTGCCCCCATGACCTGGATGACCAGTATTGTGCGCAATCGTTGCCTGGATTGGCTGCGGCGGCCGAATTTCGAGGATCCCACCGATGACGACCGGGTGTTTGATGCGGTCGAATCCGCCGAGCCCGGACCGCTTGTGTTGCTGGAGCGCTCTACCGAAGCAGGTGCAATTGCGCGTTGTCTGCAAACGCTTGAGGAAAAGCAGCGTCAGGCGATCAGCGTAGCGTTTTTCGAAGGCCTGACCCATGCCGAGTTGGCAGAAAAACTGGGCCAGCCGCTGGGCACGGTGAAAACCTGGGTGCGCCGCGGCCTGATCAGGCTCAAGGATTGCCTGGGTGTTGCCGGCATCGCCGGGGCATGATTTTTATTTTTATCATGGGTCTAAAACCGCAATGAAGTACGGCGACAAACCGGAATTGATCGAGCGCCTATCTGCGGAGTATGTGCTTGGCACACTCAACGGCGGCGCGCGACGCCGCTTTGCCGCCTGGTTGATCAACGACGCCGCGCTCCGGCGCACCGTGGCCGAGTGGGAAGCCCGCCTCAATCCTATGGCGGTGGCAGTCGCGGCGGTGCCACCACCGCGTCGCATATGGGATCGGGTTGCGGCGGCAATCGCACCGCATCCCGCCGCGTCCGCCATGCACGCCCGGTTTTGGGATAGCCTGGCTTTCTGGCGCTCCTTCGGTCTGGCGGCATCCGGGGTCGCCGCCGTGCTCGCGGTGTTTATCGGACTCCGTCCGCCACAGATCGTGGAGCGCGTGCAGATAGTCGAGCGGCCTGTGGAAAAGCCCATGCGCGTCTCTGACGGCGCCAACCCATGGCAGCCCTCGTATGTAGCCACACTCAAGGACCGCGACGGCAAAACCATGCTGATGCTCTATGTCGGCCGCAATTCCGACGAGTTGTGGGTCAAGTACGAAGGCGACAGCATGCCGAAGGACGCCAGCCTGGAGCTGTGGGGCCTTGATTCAGCCGGCCAGCCCAAATCCCTGGGATTGATCAAGAAAAACGGCAGCGACACAATGAAGTTGCCCGCGATGGCCGACGCTTCGGTCGCCAGTTTCAAGAAGATGGCGGTCAGCATGGAGCCTATGGGCGGGTCGCAAACCGGTACCCCGACCGGCCCGGTCATGTATCAGGGCGACTGCTACACCTTCTGGTAGCCAACCAGGCTGGCCGCGTCACTTCTCGATGAAGTTGACCAGTTTTGAACTGGTCTGGCGCAAGCGCTGCGACAGCATGAACACCAGCTTCATGAGTATCTTTGCGGCCAGACGCGGTTCACTGACGATCAGGCTCTGTAGCGACGGTCGCGACAGGTAGGCATAGGTTGTATCCTCGATGGCTGTACAGGAGGCGAAGCGGGCCTCGCCGTCAATCATCGACATCTCTCCCAGCGCCTGACCGCCCTTGACAACGGCGATGCGCTTGACGTCGCCGCGCCGATCGTTTTTTGTGATGTCAACCAACCCGTCGATGACGAACAGCATGAAATCGCCGGCATCGCCTTCGCGGATGATCACCCCGCCGGGCGGGGCCACGAAGACCCGCATGAAGGGCCCGAGTTGGCGCAAGTCGGCTTCGCTGAAGTCGTCGAACAAGGCATTGTGACCGACGACAGCGCGAATCTGCGCTGCAAACGGTGTGGCGTCGCCAAGCGCGCGAAAAGTGGGAAACAGCGGATTCGCGGACATGATTCTGCGAATTGTGCCTCAAGCTTTGGCCGGCGGCACACAAATTTTGACCTGTCGCCGGCCGGCGACGGCCGGCGCGACGACATGCGGGCGACTCGACACCTTACCGGTCGCGTCGGGCCTTGACCGCATTTGCCAGAACCTTCAGAACCTCGGCACTGTCACTCCATCCCAAACAGGCGTCGGTGATGCTTTTGCCATACTCGAGAGTTGCAGGATTGTCGCGACCGGCGCTGAATTTTTGATTGCCCGCTTTGAGATGTGATTCAACCATGACGCCGAAAACGCATTCGCCCCCGGCCGCGATTTGCGCGCCGACGTCGCGCGCGACATCAACCTGCCTTTCGTGCCGCTTTTCGCTGTTGGCATGCGAGCAATCGATCATCAGCCGGCAAGGCAGCTTGTTGGCCTCGAGTTCCGCACAGGCAGCCGCGACGCTTGCTGCATCATAGTTGGGCGTCTTGCCGCCGCGCAGGATTACATGGCAATCCTTGTTGCCGTTGGTTTCCACCGTCGCAACCTGGCCATTCTTGTGCACCGACAGAAAGTGATGACCGCGCCGCGCCGCCAGGATGGCATCGATCGCAATCCTGATGTTGCCGTCGGTTCCGTTCTTGAACCCGATCGGGGCCGACAACCCGGAAGCCAGCTCGCGATGCACCTGTGATTCGGTGGTCCGCGCACCGATCGCGCCCCACGAGATCAGGTCGCCGATGTACTGCGGCGAAATGACGTCGAGAAACTCCGAACCCGCCGGTACACCTTCGTTATTGATGCGCACCAGCAGATCTCGCGCAATACGCAAGCCCTCGTTGATGCGGTAACTCTCATCCAGGTAAGGATCGTTGATCAGCCCCTTCCATCCGACCGTGGTGCGCGGCTTCTCGAAATACACGCGCATCACCACCTCAAGCTCGCCGGCATGAAGATCGCGCTCCGCCTTGAGCTTCCTGGCATATTCGACAGCGGCCGCCGGATCATGAATCGAACAGGGCCCGATGATCACCAGAAGCCGGTCATCACGTCCATGCATGATGCTCTGGATACGCCGCCGGGTGCCCGCGATCAGTTCTTCGGCCGGCGTGTCCTGAATCGGAAAAAACTTGATCAGGTGTTCAGGTGGCGGCAGCGGCATGATGTTCTTTATGCGTTCGTCATCGGTGCGGGAAGTTCGGTCACTGACGCTGGGGCGATATGACGCTGGAGCGCTGTTGGGCATGTTTTTCTCCTTTGAATGCATGAACCGGACAAAAAAAAACCGCCGGATCCAACCGGCGGTTTTTCGAGAAATCTTCAGTGTTTCAGTGGCTAAAACGCTTCTTCTCTACTTGCTCCGCCGGGGCTGAGGTAGTTCCAAAAATAAAAATAGAAAAAAGGGCGATGTGCCATGAAAACAACTTTTCAAATATCTGCTTGCCAAAAAGGAACTTTACAGCGATCGCACCGGCCAGGCAAGCACACTGTTGTGTGCTGACAACTATGGCGCCATCACAGCGCCTTATCGATCCGATTGCACAAGGTCTTCAACATTTCGATTCGCGCGAACAGTTTGTCATTGGCCGGAATCAGGTTCCAAGGCGCGATCTCGGTACTGGTGCGTTCGACCAGATCGCAGACCGCGCGTTCGTAATCGCCCCACTTCTTGCGATTGCGCCAGTCCTCTTCAGTGATCTTGAATTGCTTGAATGCAATTTTCTGACGCTCGCGAAAACGCTTGAGCTGCTCCTCTTTCGTGATCGCCACCCAGAACTTGACGAGGATCACGTCGCTGCGACCCAGTTGTTCCTCGAAATCGTTGATTTCGTGGTACGCGCGCATCCAGTCATATTCCGAGCAAAACTTCTCGACCCGCTCGACCAGCACACGGCCGTACCACGAGCGGTCGAATATGGTGACTCGCCCCTTGCGCGGCAGTTGGCGCCAGAAGCGCCACATGTAGGGTTGCGCGCGCTCCTCCTCTGTAGGCGCCGCAATCGGGATCACCTGGTAATGCCGGGCATCCAGTGCGCCGGTAATGCGCCGGATGCTGCTGCCTTTGCCGGCCGCATCCTGGCCTTCGAACACCGCGATCAGCGATTTTCCGCGAAAGCGCGGATGGCGCGTAAGGAGGTTGAGCCGTCCCTGATACTTCTCGAGTTGGCGCACATACTCCTTGTGTGTCAACACCTGCTTGTAATTGAGCGCATTGAGCACATTGTGATTGTCGAGCACCGGTTCCAGCGGCGCGGGCTTGAACGACGATGCCCGGCCGTTCTTGTCGGCAAGGCGCTTGTTCAGCGCTTCGAGCAGCAGCGTGCCGACAGTCAGATAGCGATAGTTCGGATCGGTACCCTCGACGATGAACCAGGGCGCTTCGCCGGTCGAGGTTTCGCGCAAGGTGTGCTCCGAGATTTCGCGAAACCGGTCGTAGATCTTGAAGCGCTGCCAGTCGGTATCGGTCACGCGCCAGCGCGTTTTCGGGTCTTTCTCCAGTGCCTTTAGGCGCTTTTTCTGCTCATCCCTGGAAAGGTGGAACCAGAACTTCAGGATCAGCACGCCTTCGGCCGCCAGCATCTGTTCGAAGTGCCGGATCTCTTCAATCGACTGCATCAGGGCGCTCGCCTTGGTCTTGCCTGTGACGCGGTTGACGATCGGGGCGGTGTACCAGGATCCGAAAAGTATGCCAATCCGCCCCTTCGGCGGCAGGCCGCGCCAAAAGCGCCACATCGGCGGCCGCTCGGCTTCTTCATCCGACATTTCCCCAAAGGCGCGGGTGACGATGTGGCGCGGATCCATCCATTCGTTAAGCAGGTTGACCGTTTCGCCCTTACCGGCGCCATCCACGCCGCCGATGATGATGACCACCGGAAACTTCGCATTCCCCAGCAGGTCGTATTGCGCCTTGAGCAGCGCTTCGCGCAGCAGCGCTTCGCGCGCCCGATAGTCTTCCCGGGATATGCTGTGACCTACCTCAGCCGATTCAAACATGTGTTCTCCGTCCGTGGTGACGTTTCCAGAAACCCGCATAACGGGTCACGGCCTCGAAACTGCTCTCCAGGAACTGCACGGCATCGGTTGCGCGCGCCGTCCACGCGCCAAGCAGGCGCTGCTCGATTTCCCCGCCAAGCTCAAAGTCGCGCAAAACCGCCCTTGCCATGTTGATGTCGGTCAAACTTCCCGGACAATGCTGCAATTCGGACAACGCCGCCACATACGCTCGCACTGCATCGTGCGCGTACAGTCCGGAAAAAATTCGGCGGCATAGCGGGCGCGCTTGATCCGGATGCGCAGTCGATGGCGCCCGCTCTCATCCAGAGACTCCAGTCGCGCCGTGTCGCAGCAGGATCGCAGGTCGTAAGCCTTGGTTTGCGGAAACATGCGCAACGCGGATCGCAGCCGCCTCACTGCAACCCGCATCTGGTGCACGCATTTTGGATTCCCGCTTTCCAGGACACCAGCCTCGTTTGCACGCAAATACTGATATGCGGTGCGGACGATGCCACGCATTGCCTGTTCGGCCGACATGTCGGGCTTGACGCGAAACCCGCCGGCCTTCTGTGGGGATTCAGCCGAACCACCGCCTTTTGCACCTTGGCCGACACGATTTGCCAGCGGCCGCCAGGCATGCCCCAACCTCAGCCGGTGCCGCCAACGGTCAGTCCATCGATCCGTAGCGTCGGCTGGCCGACGCCAACCGGCACGCTCTGGCCATCCTTGCCGCAGGTGCCCACACCGCTGTCGAGCTTCATGTCGTTGCCGATCATCTTCACTCGCCTGAGTGCATCCGGCCCGTTGCCGATGATGGTGGCCCCCTTGACCGGGTGTGTGACCCGTCCATCCTCGATGAGATAGGCCTCGGAAGCTGAAAAGACGAATTTTCCGCTGGTGATGTCGACCTGGCCGCCGCCGAAATTTCTGGCATACAGGCCTTTTCTCACTGAACGGATGATCTCTTCGGGTTCCCGATCGCCATTGAGCATGTAGGTGTTGGTCATGCGCGGCATCGGCACGTGTGCAAATGATTCGCGCCGGCCGTTGCCGGTCGGCTTGACCTTCATCAGGCGCGCATTGAGCGCATCCTGCATGTAGCCCTTGAGTATGCCGTCTTCGATCAAGGTGGTGCACTGCGTGCGATTGCCCTCGTCATCGATATTGAGCGACCCGCGGCGATCGGCGATGGTACCGTCATCAACCACCGTCACGCCACGGGCGGCCACGCGCTCACCGACCCGCCCCGAAAAAGCCGAGGATCCCTTGCGGTTGAAATCCCCTTCCAGCCCATGGCCGATTGCCTCGTGCAGCAGGATTCCGGGCCAACCGTTGCCGAGCACCACATTCATGGTTCCAGCCGGCGTCGCCTGCGCATTCAGGTTGGTCAAGGCGGCATGGACCGCCTGCTTGGCGTAATCGAGCAGGATATCGTCGTTGAAATAGGCATAGTCGAAGCGCCCGCCACCGCCGGCGCCGCCGGACTCGCGGTGGCCGTTTTCCTCGGCGATCACAGTGATCGAGAGTCGCACCAGCGGCCGCACATCAGCCGCCAGCACGCCATCGCTGCGCGCAACCAGCACCACTTCGTAGGTACCGCCCAACGAAGCCATGACCTGGGTGACCCGTGCATCCAGGCCGCGCGCCATTTTTTCTATCCGCTCGAGGAGTCGCACCTTGACATCGGCATCCAGCGAGACCAGGGGGTCGGCGGCCGCGTACAGCCGGCGCGCTGCACCGGCCTGCGACTTCACGCTTTTGGACTGGCCTTGTCGGCCGATCGCCGAGGTGGCACTCGCAGCGTCCTGCAAGGCCTTGAGGGAGATATCGTCGGAATAGGCAAACGCGGTCTTGTCGGCGCTGATCGCCCGCACGCCCACCCCTTGCTCGATATTGAAGCTGCCCGACTTGACGATGCCCTCCTCGAGGCTCCAGCCCTCGGAGCGCGCGTATTGGAAGTACAGGTCGGCATAGTCGATGCGGCGCGAAAACATCGAGCCCAACACCTGCGTGAGCTTCGATTCGTCCAGTCCGAAGGGCGTCAGAAGTACCGAACGCGCGGTGGCCAAGTGTGCAATATCAGGCGAAACTGCTTTCACGGAATAACTCCAGACGGAAACGTTTGAATGAACCTGGCATTATCCTAGCTTCGGTCGCCATGTGTTTGCAGGTGGCGCAAAACGGATGCGAAATCCAGACCTGCGGGTCACAGGGTACGGTGCGCCAGCGCCGGCAGGCTATCACGACAAGCTGCCACATGATCGAGGTCGATTTCGCCCATCACCACGCCGGCTCCGTAGTCGAGTTCCGCCTTGATCTCGCCCCAGGGATCGATCAGCATCGTGTGGCCGTGGGTGCGACGGCCGTTTGGGTGCAGGCCGCCCTGCGCAGGCGCCAGCACATAAGCCAGGTTTTCAATCGCCCGCGCGCGCAACAGCGTCTCCCAGTGCGCGCGCCCGGTGGTCGCGGTGAACGCCGACGGCACCAGAATCAGATCGCAGTGCCCCAGTGCCCGATACAGCTCGGGAAAGCGCAAGTCGTAGCAGACCGACAGTCCCAGCCTGCCAAATGGTGAATCGATCGCCACTGGAGCATTGTCGCCATGCACGATGGTGCGCGCCTCATCGAATTGCTCGACCACCTTGTCATCGTGGACCCGCTTGAAACCAAACAGGTGAATCTTGTCGTAGCGGGCGGCCAGCGTCCCCCGCTTGTCATACACCAGGCAGGTATTGAGAATCCGGGTCGCCGATCCACAGTCAATCGGCACGGTTCCACCCACCAGCCAGATGCCGTGCCGCGCTGCAACGCCAGCCAACCAGGCCTGGATCGGCCCGCCGTCGCCGCCTTGGGAAAATCGCTCGCGCGCATCGACTTTGTCGGTTTCTTTGCGGCCGAGAATGCAAAAGTACTCCGGCAAGGCAACCAGTTGCGCCCCTTCGCCCGCTGCCCGCGCGATCAATTCGGCTGCGGCCACAAGGTTGTCCGCCACCACTGGCGTTGACACCATTTGAATAGCTGCGACTCTGAATTTTCGGCTCGTCACTTGACTTCCGCTCCACTTGTGCCTGACGGCGCAGGGCGCGGCGGAATCGCCGGCGGCTGA
>CAYYFR010000049.1:13610-34069 GCA_964470865.1 uncultured Burkholderiales bacterium
CTGCAAGCCCCCCGCCCCGGCCTGGCCAACCTGCGTGCTCTGGATCCGCGCTGTCTTCGGGTCCGCCCAGGTACCGCTGATCACATACTCGAACGAAAACGCCCGCGAGAGCGGGTCCTTGAGAACGCGTTGCGCCAAAAAGGTGGCCAGCCCCAGAATCGGATTGCCCAGCAGTGCGGTGACAACCGACCCCATGCCACCGGAAAGATCCGGCAACACCACCACCCGCAAACCTTGCGTCTCCTTGACCAGGTCGACTTCTCCATTCATCAGTACCGCCGCGGTGACCCCGGTCATCTTGAAATCGGTTGTCGACAAGATGCCGCGCTCGATCTTGCTCGACGCCGATACCAGATCAAAGGCGAACCCCTCGGAAAAGACATCCCGAAAATCGAGCGCCAGACGGCGCGGCAAGGCCTGCAGACTCATGATGCCCAGCAATTTGCCGACACCGGGATCAGCTTTCAGAAACTGCCCTTTCTCGACCCGCAGCGCGATATTACCGGCCAGGCTCGGATAGTCGATCGCCAGCGGAGAGCCCTCCCAGGCCACGTTGCCCTCAAGCCTGCCACTGGCATTGCGCACCGTCCCGGGAAAGCCAAGACGATCCAGCAGCTTGCCGGCATCGTAGGCCTCGAGCGTGAAGTCGAGCGCCAGCCTGCGCCGGATATCGCCGGCGCGCCGCGCCCGCCAGGCGCCGGAACCTGCCAGCACGCCGTCGGTATTGGCCAGGTTCAAGCGCTGAATGCGCCATTCATTACCCGCGTTGATGGCCACCAGCTCGAGTTTTCCGAGCTTTCTCTCGCCCACATCGAAGGCATCAATCACGATATCGACAGCCGGCATTTCCTGCGCGATGCGATCCATGGGCGTATCGTCACGCGGCTCCTGACGCGCCAGATTGGCCGGGATATACAGATTCTTCAGGCGAGCGGCAAAGCGGCCATTGTCACGTCCGCTACCGGTTTGAAATGTCAGGTTGCCATTGGCTTCCTGGGAAGCAAGGGTCGCCGACCAGGCACTTCCCTCCTGCGAGACCCCGAGCCTTACCTGCGTCAGTCGCTTGCCGAACAAATCGAGCACCTCTGTTTTCAGATTGGCCTGCACCGGCATGAAGGCCGTCAGGCCTGGCGGCGCCGCGGCGGCCGCTGCCTGCCCCTGGGGCACCAAGGCGCCGGGCAAGCGGCTATCGAACAAACGGGCCTTGATCTGCTCGACATCGATGCTGGCCGCTGTGACATTCAAGGCCAGTCCGGCACGCGGCAGCGCCGGCAGTGCGTCTCCAACCGCCACGGCGCCGCGTGCGAAGCGCATCTCCCCGCCCTCGAAACGCCGTTGCACGCGCGCATTCAATACCCGTCCGACGCTGATCGCCAGTTCATCATCGTTGCGTGTGCCTGGCAACGCGGTTTTGGCCAGGCGCAGCGGCCAGGCATCGGCCGCGACCTTCGCGAACGGCGCCGGCAGGTCGATGGCGATGCCGGCGAGATTCGACTCCACAGTCAAGTCGCCGGTTTTCTTGCGCACGTTGATCGCCGCGCGCCAGCTTGTACTGCCTGACATCGACGCCAGCAGAGGATCGTTAACCCAACTGCGCAATCCAGGTATGGTGAGGGTGCCGCCGGCGGTCAGTGCAATGGTGCCGTCGCCGCGACTGGCTCCGGTCAAAGTGAACTGCCCGCCAAGCGCGTCTCCGCGCACGTTGCGCAGGCTGACCCCGGTTTCGGTAAATGCGACAACGCCACTGGTTCTGGCAAGCAAGGGCAGGTCCGTATCGAGCTTCACGTCGTTGTTGGTCGCCTGGTATTGTCCGCTCACACGTATCTTCTCGACTTCGTCCAGTGGCAGCGAAAGACTGAGGTTGAGCCGGCCTGCGCCGCCAGCGCGGATGGTCTCGGTATAGCCGTCGAACATGCGATCAAGCGGACTATCGTCAATGAACTGCAAAAACGCCTGGGTCGGCCCCTCGGCCACACCCTGCACATCGAGCACCAAGCGCGCTGCGTCGAGATCGGGAATGCGTGCCTCGACGCGCCCGAGCTTGGCCTGACCGACATTGCCGGGCGCGTTGCCGCGAAACTCCAGCGCGCTGCGGTCGAAAATCAGATCCCCCTTGACGTTGTCAATCCGCGGCCAGCCGGTCGCATACAGAAAACTCGCGTCGGAGAGCTTCAAGGCAACGCGAAAACTGCCGCGCTTCGAATCCTTGAAAGGAAAGTCCTGCAGATTTCCCTTGAGGTGAAAAATCCCCTCGTCAACGCGGCCTTTCTCGATGGCCGCTTGCACCCAGGAGCGCGTCAGTTTCATGTGCTTGGGCAGGTAGCGATGCGCCCGCGTGCCCTGGCCGCGCGCCAACTTTGCGTTGAGCTCCATGTAGCCCGGGGTGCCGGGTTCGGTGCGGTACACGAGCTGCGCCGTGCCCGTGGCGTCCTGATTGGAAAATGCCGCGTTGTCGGTACGTAGTTCGAATTTGCCGTTCGGATGCGACCATCCGATTTGCGCGGTCAGCATGTCAAGGTCGAGCTTCGGATCCTCGAACAATTGTGGCAACAGGACTACGGCATTGCGGCTGGCAAGTGAAAGAGTGCCGCCCTTTTCGCTGGCGACCACCGTTCCCGAAAGCCGGGTAAAGCCCGGAATCGGTCCACGCGCATCCAGCGAAAGCTCGAAAAAACGCCCGCGCGCACTGTAGGAAACCGGCTTTTCGAATTCGCCGCGCCAGGAGAGCCGAAAATCGAACACCGAGCCACGCGGATTGAATTCGCCCAAAGTCTTGCGAAACTGCGCATCGAGCGGCAAGTGCTCAAGCAGCTTGGCCAGAGGTTCTAGATCGAGCGAATTGGCCTCCAGTTCGATTTCCTGCGGTTTGGCGGCCCGCGCGCTGATGGTCTTCATCGAAAAGTCAGCCGGCGCCAGACTGACCCCGTCGTTGGTGGTCAGGGAAACCTGCCGCCCGCTCAGCTCGAAACCGGTCACCTGTTTCTCGCCGATCCGCACGAAGCCAAGCGCGGTGCCGCCACTGGCGATCTCGCGCAAGCCGATGCGACCGGAGACGTGAGCGAGTTCCAGCACCGGCAGATCGCGCGCAAGGCGGCCCTGGGCATTGGCAAGTCCTATGTCGCTGCTGAAGTATTCGAGATGATCGCCGTCAAAGCCAAGCCAGGCACGCACGCTGCCGGTCCCGGAGCGGATATCCACCGGATAGTCGATCCAGGCGCGCCAAGCGGCCAGGTCGATGTACTTGAGATCGGCATACAGGGCTCCGCGCCACTGGCGCAAGCGGGCCAGCGAATCGCCGACCAGGTCGGCACGCAGATCCAGTCGTGACGCCAATTCCCTTGGGGGATCGGCGACAAATCCGAACCGATGGCGTGTGCCGGCGCTCTCCAGCACAGTCCGGATATTCGAAAGCGCGAGCTCCGGCGCACCACGCAGCTCATCGTTCCAGCGCAACTTCGATTCTGCGATGACGATGCGCCGTTGACCGAGAATCCAGTCGGACAGTCCGCCACTGTCCGACTGGTCGTTCAATTCGATGCCACCGATGACCAACGTCCCGCTGCGGGTACGGCGAATATCAAGGTCGGCTCCAGTGACTTCCAGCGCGTGCAGCCGCAACTCACGCATCGGCACCGACCACCAAGACACGGTGAGCGACACAAAAGGCAGGGAAAGCGCAGGTCGCCCCTGGCGGTCATAGAGCCGGACATCGGCCAAGTCCAGGTCGGGATGCAAGCCGTCCCAGCCGGCATCGATCCGACCGATGGTCACCTTGCTGCCAAGGCTGCTCGACAGAGCGCTTTCGATCAAGGGCCGATAATTCTCGGCATTCGGCAAAATCGCGTAACGCAAGAGAATGAAAGTCAGCGCTACCACGAAAAAAACCAACCAGGCCAACCATTCGGTCAGCCTGAGTCCGCGCGTGAGCGCACGGCGCCATCGGGAGACGCCTGAGAGGGTTTGCGTGGGGCTAGCTGCGTCCATGGCTCGACTTGTCAATGTAGCATAGGCCAGGCTTCGGACAATGGCTATGCCCCAATGCCAAAAATCAAGGAATTTTCATTTGGAAACAAACACTTCTGAACTTCCGTCCATGCCGCATGGCAGGGCTTTCAGTGCCTATGCGCGGGCGCAGCTTGCGGCCCGACCGAATTTGACCGCAACCCTGGCGCGGCTCTCGCAGCAAAAGCTCGATGCAGCCGGTATCGCAAACCTGATTGGTGATGCGCTCACAACACATGCCGGTGACCTGCCGCGCGCATTGCGCGATGCGCGACGGGTGGTCATGCTGGTGACCATGGAGCGCGACCTGGCGGGCCTGGCAGACCTGAGCGAGGTAACCCAGGCGATGTCGGCGTTAGCCGAGCAGGCAATCGGCACCGCCCTCGCGGCGGCCGTAGCGGAACTGACTCCGCGCCTGGGCACGCCCATTGGCACCGAGAGCGGCCTGCCGCAGACCCTGCATGTGGTCGGCATGGGCAAGCTGGGCGGACTTGAACTCAACGTCTCGTCCGACATTGACCTGATTTTTCTCTACCCGGAGGAAGGCGAAACCCGCGGTGGGACTGTCAGTGTGGGCAATCAGGAATTTTTTGGCCAGGTCGGCAAACGCCTGATCGCGACGCTTTCCGACGTTACTGCCGAGGGCTACGTTTTCCGCGTCGACATGCGCCTGCGGCCCTGGGGAGACGGCCCGCTGGCGATGGGCTTCGAGGCGCTCGAAGACTATCTGGTTGCCCAGGGTCGGGACTGGGAACGTTATGCTTGGATCAAGGGCCGGGCGCTGACCGGCGACCGCACCGGCGAACTCATGGCCATGGTCACGCCATTCGTCTACCGGCGCTACCTGGATTTTGGCTCGATCGAGTCTCTCAAGGGCCTGCACGCCCAGATCAGGCGCGAAGTTGCCAGGCGCGAACTGGACGATCACGTAAAACTGGGGCCGGGTGGTATCCGCGAAATCGAATTCGTGGCACAGGCACTGCAACTGATACGCGCCGGCCGCGACACGCGCCTGCGTCTGCGGCCTACCGTGCCAACGCTCAATGTACTTGCGGAACTGGGCCTCCTGCCCGCACCGGCAGTACGCGAATTGACGGCCGCCTACGATTTCCTGCGCAGGGTCGAGCATCGCCTGCAGTATGCGGAAGACCAGCAAACACACATGCTGCCGGCCTCTCAGGAAGCGCGTTCGCGGCTGGCACAGGCAATGGGGTGCTCCGACTGGCCCGGCTTCATGAGCCTGCTCGACACGCATCGCGGTGCGGTGCGGCGCCATTTCGAACAGGTGTTGGGCGACCCCGCGCCGGTGCTGCCTGGCAACTACGGGGTTACTCTCGCACAGCGCCTGCAAGGCGCCGGATTCGTCCAACCCGAGGAGCAGTCGCGCCTGATCGACGCCACCGTTGGTGGCGCCAAGATCCGGCGCCTGGCCGACACCTCGCGCGAACGTTTCGACACACTGTTGCCACGCTTGATCGATAGCGCCGGCGGCACGCCCAGCCCCGACGTGACACTGCCGCGCCTGCTCGGCTTCATCGAAAGCATCGCCTCGCGCGCCAGCTACCTGTCCTTGCTGTCGCAGTCCGCGCCGGCGCTTACCCGGCTGGCTCGCCTGTTCGGCGCATCCGATTGGGCCTATCGCTACCTGACCCTCCATCCAATCCTGCTTGACGAACTGATCGACGAGCGAACCTTGTACGCGGCACCCGACATGGCGGGCTTCACGACAGAGGGGCAAGCGCAAATCGCCGCCTGTGGCGATGACCTCGAAGCGCAGATGAACGCCTTGCGGGAAACCCACCACACCGCGGTGTTCCGCCTCCTGGCGCAAGACATACAGGGTCTCTCCACGGTGGAAACCCTGGCGGATCATCTGTCAGAACTGGCCGACCGCACTCTGGCCATCGCACTTGCGCAATCGTGGGCGGCATTGAAATCACGCCATCGCGATACGCCGGAGTTCGCGGTGATCGCTTACGGCAAACTGGGTGGCAAGGAGCTTGGCTATGCGTCGGACCTGGACCTGATCTTCATCTATGACGACGATCACGAAAAGGCGGCGGAAACCTATGCCCGCCTGGCGCAGCGCCTGATCACGTTCATCGACACCCAGACCACCGCCGGCCGCCTGTTCGAGGTCGACACCCGCCTGCGGCCCGACGGCGCCAGTGGCCTGTTGGTCACAAGCCTGGCCGCGTTCTCCGACTATCAGCGCCGCCGTGCCTGGGTATGGGAGCATCAGGCGCTGACCCGCGCCCGCTTTTGCGCCGGCAGCGCACGCGTGGGCGCCGCCTTCGAAGAGGAGCGCCGCCACATACTGGCGCTGCCGCGCGAGGCGGACAAGTTGCGGGCTGAGGTGCGCGCCATGCGCGAAAAAATGCATGCCGGCCACCCGAATCGCTCAGATCAATTCGATCTCAAGCATGACACCGGCGGCATGGTGGATATCGAGTTTTGCGTGCAAACCCTGGTCCTGCTGCACGCCCGCGAGAGGCCTCGACTGTTCGGCAACCTGGGCAACATCAGCCTGCTGCGTGAAGCCGGCTCGACCGGGCTGATCCCGGTGGAACTGGGAACGGCTGCGGGCGATGCCTATCGGACCTACCGCAGGTATCAACACGCGCTGCGCCTCAACAATGCCGAATATGCGCGGGTCCCGCACGCGCAAGTCAGCGCCGAGACCGCCGTCGTCAGCCGCTTGTGGCAAGCCGTGCTTGGCAACCACGCCAGCGCCGGCTAGCCCGGTTATCCCGCCAGGCGTTGCAAACCGTGCAACACTGCCATCCCGACTATGATCGCCAGCACTGAACTGTGCGTCAGAATGGCAACCATGAGACCGCTGAGCCCTGCGATCAGCCGTATGTTGTCCAGCGAAACGACAATCTGGCCTTGATGCAGGAACAAGTCGGGTATGGCGATCGCGCTGAGGGCTGCGGCCGGAGCGAAGCGCAAGGCGCGTTGCCAGCCATGCGGCAGCTGAAATCGATCCGAAACAATAAACAGCGCGGCCCGGTTCAAGTAGGTGACCATGGCCATGCCCAGGATGATTCCCCACAGTGCCCAGCCATACTCGGCCACATGATTGGTCATCGCACATTCTCCGCGATCGCGCGTTCGGCCAGCGTGCCGGCGGCGATGCCGGCGAGCGCTCCACACACCAGTCCCAGCTTCAACGGCAAGGCGGCGGCCGCAAGCGCAACCCCACCGCCGACCATCGCGGCGACCAGTTCTGGCCGGCTGCGCACGAAAGGCCCCATCAGCGCGAGGATGCCCAAGGTCGCAGCGAACTCGAGTCGCCAAGTTGCCGGAACCTGCGCGCCTGCCTCTATCCCGGCGACAGTCGCGACTATCCAGGATAGGGCCACCATGTTGCCGCCTCCCAGGTAATACCAGTGGCGATGCACGAAATCGGGGTGATCCGCCATCTTGCGCATGAAGAGAGCGAAGCCCGTGTCGGTATTGAAATAGCCAAGCAAAAGCCGCCATGCAAGCGACAGATTGCGAAAGTGGGGAGCCGCCGCCGCACTGTAGATGATGAAGCGCAAGCTGATGACCAAGGCGGTGAACACCACCACCAATACCGGGGCGCCGGCAACCATCAACGGCAGTGCGGCAATCTGCGCGGTGCCGGAAAACACCAGCAGGGTTATTGCCACCGATTCCCAGAACGAAAGACCGGCGGCGCGCGTGGCGATGCCGGTGACTATTCCGAAGGGCACGGTGCCGGCGAGAAAAGGCAATACAGCGAAAGACCCGGCCAGATAGGCCCCGCGCGGCGAGTCGACATCGCGCGAATGCACCGCGCTCATGCTCCGGCGGCAGCGCGTCGCTTCTGCGCCAGCCAGAGAATCGCCATCGACACCAGCACCAGGAATGGCAATGCCCCCAGGTTGAGCAATTCCCAGCCGCGGCTGGTGACAAGCGCGCCGGACGAAAACGAGGAAACCGCCATGGTCAGAAACACCAGGAAGTCGTTGGCGCCCTGTACGCGGTTCTTTTCTTCGGGACGATAGGTCTGGGTCAGCAAGGTGGTGCCGCCGATGAACATGAAGTTCCAGCCGACCCCAAGCGCAAACAGGGCGACCAGGAAATGCGTCACGTCGTTGCCGTTGAGCGCAAATGCCACGCAGCCGAACATCAGAAGAACGCCGGTGAAGATGACGTTGAGAACGCCGAAACGCCGAATCAGGCTGCCGGTGAAAAACGAGGGAGCGAACATGCCGATGACATGCCATTCGAGCACCAGTACCGCATCCGAAAACGGATGGCTGCACATCTGCATCGCCAGCGGAGTGGCAGTCATCAGCAGGTTCATGACACCGTAGCCGATGGTGCCAGACAGGGCGGCCACGACGAACACCGGTTGGCGCATGATTTCGCCCAGGGGCCGGCCGCCACCGGCCTTCTCGGCCGCGGTCTGTGGCGGAAAGCGAATGAACTGGATCACCAGCAACGAGGCCAACGCGAACAGGACCAGCACCGCAAACGAGCCAGCGAAGGCGACCGCCAGCAGGTCTTTCGAGTATTTGGCAAGGTTTGGGCCGACCACGCCGCCGATGATGCCACCGGCCATGACATAAGAAATCGCGCGCTCCTTGAAGGCCGGCGGCGCCACCTCGGCAGCGGCGAAGCGATACAGTTGGCCGCAGGCGTTGTAGATGCCCACCACCATGGTACCCAGGCATACCAGCCAGAACAGCTTGAAATGTGTGCCCATCGCGGCCAGTGTCACGCCCAGTACACCAAACAGGGTACCGATCGAAAATCCGATGCGTCGGCCATAGCGCCGCATCATGCGCGCGATCGGGGCGGATGCCAGCGCCGAGCCGATCACGTAAGCGGTGACCGGAATGGTCGCCAGGGCGGCGTTGGGCGCCAGCGCGAAGCCAACCAAGCCGTTGATCGCGATCATGGTGGTGTTGTTGACAAACAGCAGGCCCTGGCAAAGTATCAGCAAAAATACATTGCGCTTGGTGTCGGTGGGATCGGTCGTTGAAGTCATCTGAGGTGGCGCACCGGTGATCGAGGCTTGGGGGAAAGGTGTGAAGGAACCAAGGCGCTAGCGCCGCGCAGTGCGACTCTGGCAGCTGCCGCCTCGTCATGCAATGGCCCCGGTTGCGCACGGTGATGCCGCAGGCCTAAGGGTGGAATCGCGACTACATTCAATGGCAAAGCATGCAATTATGCGCTGGCGTAAGGCGTCATGGCTACTCGCCTTCGTATCCGGTCTGGCGGACCTCGACCAAACGCCGGCCATCCCAGCGCAGAACCTTGAGGTTGCCGCCACTGTAGTAGCGCGCGCGCGCCAGCAGTTCGTCGTTGCCATCGCCATCCAGATCAAGCGCGGCGACCAACTGCAAGACAAAGCTGCCGCCGTGATCGCGCCCGATGCCGCCGGAAGGACCGGCCAGATACAACGCCGGCCCAAGAGGCGCATTCGCGCGAATGATCAAGTTGAGCGTGTTGAAGGTGCCGGGCTCGCCGGCGGGCGCGTCGCCGCGCTCGACAGCGCCGATCAGCCATAGCGGTTCCGGCCCGCGTGCCGCATCGAGCGTCGCGGTGAACGCCTGCACGTGCACTTGCGTGGCCTGCGGCAAAAGCGCGGCCACGCGTTCGAACAATTGCGCCGGCACGTCCTGGGCCGCCAGCAGGCGTGCGTCCGTAGCGGACAACGCGCTGTAGCTCTTCCAGGTCTGCTCAAAGGTGCGAACGGTGAGCGCGCGCGGCGGATGAACCCCGAGCGCGATGCGATCTTCTAAAGCCCGATAGCCCTGTGCCTCGGTCCCAGCCTCCGCCAGAAACCAGCAATTTGGCGCCAGCGGCAGGCGCGCCGCTTCCTCTTCGCGGGCGATCGCAACCACGCGCGGCAGCACGCGCTCGCGATACTGGCCGGCCAGATCCGCCACACCGAATGCAAGGCGCTCATCCCTGCCAACCTGGCTGGCTGCGCTCAGACGTGAATGCAGCACATCGCCAGGCTGGGTCGTGGCCTTTTTCACCAAGGCCGCGCGCCCGGCACAGTTGCCGCCATTCAGCGGAATCTCGAGAAACGCGCGATCGTTGGCATCAATGAACCCGATCCACCAGCGCGAGCCGGTTTGCGCACTGGCCGCGAACGATAGCGCGCACAACAGGACCAGCGCCCTACGCATCCCGACCATTTTCGGCAAACGGCAGATCGGATACACGGGAGTGCTGCAACCAGACAATCGCCGCCGCCCATGCCAGGCAGGCGATCATGACCGCCTGCCCCAGGAGGCCACAGAAGATGCCGATGCCGCGCGCGCGGGGCAACAAGCCCAAGTCACCGAAAAGATTCTGCCAGTCGTGGCCGTCACTATCGGCCCCGGTGCGACCGTCAAGCAGCATGATGCGCGGATCGAAAGCGTCATACATGTAAACGGCCATCATGATGAACGAATAACCCAAAAGCCAGGTGAATAGCGCCGCACCAAAAGGATCGCGGCGTCGAATCAATAGCACGCCCGCCAGCAGGCCCGGCATCAGATGCTGACCCAGCGTGCCGCCGAGAACAGTCACAAACTGCGGCGCCCACAGGAGCAGCACATGTCCCGCTTCATGGAACGGTGTCAGAACCGCCCACAGAAAGAAACTGCCAGCCTCGCCGGCGGCGATGTCGACACCCTTGAAAATCCAGACCGTCCAGATTCCCGTGAACACCAGCGCCGCCAGGCGCAGCCACCAGTTGATGCGGTCGACCGCAGGAGGAACACCGAGGAAAAGGTTGAAGATTCCCGCCTCGGCCATCGGCGTATCGTAGGCGTTGGCCGCAGCGCGTGGGGCGATGCCCGCGGAGGCAGGCACAGCGCGAATTTTGGCGAGAATCACGCCGCAAGCGGCACATGCGGCCGGCGCGGACTGGTCCGCAGGCAGCGGCGCGTGGCCGCACTTTGGGCAACGATCGTAGGTCATGGAACTCAAGGCCGAATTATAAGGAGCGAATCCGCTAAAATCCCTCTCTCATACAAAACCGATTCGGAGATACGCATCATGTCGATGGCCGACCGCGACGGGTTCATCTGGTACGACGGCAAACTGGTTCCGTGGCGCAGTGCCACCACGCATGTGTTGACGCATTCGCTGCACTACGGCCTGGCCACATTTGAAGGTGTGCGCGCCTACAACACGGTATCGGGGACGCAGATTTTCAGGCTTTCCGAACATACCGATCGCTGGCTGAACTCCTGCAAGATCTACATGATGGACATGCCGTACTCGAAGGAAGTCCTGATGGAAGCGCAAAAGGAAGTCGTGCGCGCCAACAAGCTCGATGCATGTTACCTGCGACCGATCGCCTTCTACGGCTCGGAAAAAATGGGCGTGTCGCCAGTCGGAGCGACGACCCATGTGGCGATCGCTGCATGGCCATGGGGCGCCTACCTGGGCGAAGACGGCCTGACCAAGGGCATTCGCGTCAAGACTTCGAGCTTCGCGCGCCATCACGTCAACGCAACGATGGCGCGTGCCAAGTTTTCCGCCACTTACGCCAACTCGATTCTGGCCAACCGCGAAGCGGTGATGCACGGCTACGACGAGGCCCTGTTGCTTGACGTCGATGGGTTCGTCGCTGAAGGCGCCGGCGAGAACGTGTTCATCGTCAAGGACGGCGTGCTCTACGAGCCGGAACTGGCGTCAGCCTTGGTCGGCATTACGCGCGCCAGCGTGCACGCGATCGCCGGGGACCTGAAAATCGAGGTGCGGACGCGGCGCCTGACGCGCGACGACGTGTACATCGCCGACGAAGCGTTTTTCACCGGCACCGCAGCTGAGGTCACGCCTATTCGCGACCTCGATTCACGCAGCATAGGCTCCGGCAGCCGTGGCCCGATCACAGCGAAGATCCAGAAAGCGTTCTTCGACATCGTCAACGGCAGGAACAAGAAGTACGCCAAATGGCTGACCCCGGTGGCGGCGTCGAAAAAGTCGGCGGCGCGCGCGAAAAAGAAGTAGCGGGGCGGAGCGATGAGCGCAACGCGGGACATGCCGGTGGTCGAGGTCGAAGCAAAGGACCTTCCGGCTTTTTGCCCCAACCCGGCAATGCCGGTCTGGTGCCACCACCCCAAGGTTTTTCTGGAGATCACCACCGAAGGGTCCGCGAAATGCCCCTATTGCGGCACCGTGTACATGCTCAAGGGTGGTGCGATCGTTGGCGGGCACTAGCAGCCTGTCGGACTTGGGGCGTCGAAAGCGAAGATCGGTCCCAGCGAGGTCAGTTTTTGCCGAATTCGAAGGCCCATAGCCCAGCCATGGGACAAGAAGCCGGTGAAAATTGGACCGCTTCGGCCGATTTGCAGCCGACGATTCCTGAGTCCGACGCGCTGCCAGGCTCAGGCAAGGGCAAAAAACAACGCGCTGCCGCTGCAGGGTTTCGAGCGACTATGAGCCTGCCGGTCAAGGCATTTCATGTGGCGACCCAATCAGTAGATGGCCTGGCATGATCGGGTAGCCGCGCGATGCCACGCACCCTTGTAATTGCCCCCAACTGGCTCGGCGACTGCCTGATGGCGCAGCCTTTGCTGATGCTGCTTAAGGCGCGCCAGCCGGCAATCGCAATTGATGTGGTGGCGATTCCCGCAGTCGCGCCGGTTTTCCGGCGCATGGCGCAAGTCAGCGTCGTGATTGAAGCCGAAGCACGACACGGCAGCCTGGGTTTGCGCCAGCGTTGGCGCCTCGGGCGCTCGCTCAAGGGGCGTTACGCCCAGGCGCTCACTTTGCCAAATTCATGGAAATCGGCATTGGTGCCGTTTTTCGCCGACGTACCGGTGCGCGCGGGCTACGTCGGTGAATCGCGCTACGGTTTGCTCAATGTGCGTCACAAGAATCCGCAAAAGATAGCGCCCCGCACACCGATGGCTGGTTTCTATGCCCAGTTGGCGGAGCCGCCAAACCGACCACGTGCCGGCGCATTGCCGCCTCCGAGGCTCGCCGTCGACCCGCTGGCGGTGATCGCGGCCAAAGCGGGAATCGGGCTGCGGCCAGGCGAGCCTGTTATAGCCTTGTGCCCCGGCGCCGAATATGGCCCCGCCAAGCGCTGGCCGAGCGAATACTTCGCCGAAACCGCGGCGCGCCTCAAAGCCGCCGGCATGATGCCAATCGTGCTCGGCACCCAAAAGGACGCGCCGGTCGGACTGTCGATCGAGCAGCTTTCGCACGGCGCCGCGCTCAACCTGGCGGGCAAAACCACACTCGACGACGCGATAAACCTGATCGCAGGCAGCACGCTGGTCATCACCAACGACTCCGGCCTGATGCACATCGCCGCCGCCCTGGAGCGACCGCAGATCGCTCTTTTCGGCTCCTCCTCGCCCGAACACACGCCGCCGCTCTCAGCCAAGGCTCAAGTGATCTACAGGGCGCTCGATTGCAGCCCGTGTTTCGCCCGCGAATGTCCCTTGGGGCATTTTCGCTGCATGCGCGAGATCATGCCCGCCGAGGTGATCGCCCGCGCTCTGGCGATCTCGCGCCAAGAAAACGCTGGGTAAGTCCCTCGAATGCAGGCCTTCGAACGGCAGGCACCTTCAATTCAACCGGTTGCAAAAGCGGCTTTCTCAACCTACGGTCTTATTCAGTGTTTCCTCACGCGGGCGATGGCGACCGCTCCGCGCTTTCGGTTCGAGCGCGGTGCCAGGCCTTCCTCACCGGCCGCGCTTCCTTGATACCATCCGCAGCTTGCGATCTGCCAGAAACCTTACGCACGATGACTCAACGGATTTTCACCAGTCCGCAGGACTGCGAGAGCGCGTTTTACGAAGCGCTCGAAAAAGCCGACCTGGAGGCGATGATGGCCGTGTGGGCCGAAGACGAGGAAATCATTTGCATTCACCCCGGTGGCCCGCGACTGATCGGACACGCTGCCGTACGCGAGATCTGGCGCCAGGTCTTTCAAGCCGGTGCGCGGCTGTCGGTCCATGTGGGCCAGATCCAGGCACTGCAGTCGATGATGATGGCCACCCACTGCGTGCATGAATTCATCGCACTCAAGGGCGAAGCGCGGCCGGTGGCGCCGGTGATCGCCACCAATGTGTATGTGCGGTCAGGCAATGGCTGGAAAATGTTGCTGCATCATTCTTCATCCTCGCCGAAAGTGGAACAAGCCGCCACGCAGTCGACGGCTGCGGCACGACCGAAAGTGCTGCATTGAACCTGCGGGTGGTAGTAGCCGCAGGTGCGCCAAAAGGCACGGTGAGGTCGACGACGGCGCCACCCTACCGACGACCCTGGTGGCTGCCCGGGGCCAACCTGCAAACCATTCTGCCGGCCATCGCCGTGCCGGCAGAGCGCGCCGTATTCAAACGGGAACGCTGGCCCAGTGCCGGCTCCGATGGCGCCCCGGACGGCGATTTTGTCGACATCGACTGGCTGGCGGATACCACCGGCGCGCCGCTATGGAATCCGGCCATGCCGCTGGTGGTGATGTTCCACGGCCTCGAAGGCTCGTCGCAAAGCCACTATTCGCAAGCGCTGATGGGCGCTTTGCGGACGCGTGGCTGGAATGGCTGTGTACCGCATTTTCGCGGCTGTTCCGGCGAACTCAACCACCTGCCGCGCGCTTACCACTCCGGCGACAGTGCCGAGATCGACTGGGTCCTGCGCCGCATCCATGCCATTCGCGCACCGCAAACCATGTACGTGGTCGGCATCTCGCTCGGGGGCAATGCCTTGGCCAAATGGGCCGGCGAACATGGTGCTGCCGCCGGCCAGATCGTTCGCGCGCTTGCCGCGGTATCGGCCCCGCTTGACCTGGCCGCCGCCGGCACCGCCCTTGGTCGGGGTTTCAATATGCTCTACACCCGCATGTTCCTGGAGACGCTGAAACAGAAAAGCCTGTCCAAAATGGCACGCTTTCCCGGCATGCTCGACGCAGCGCGGGTACGCCGCGCGCGCGACTTGTATGAATTCGACAACCTGGTCACTGCACCTTTGCACGGCTTTCGCGATACCGACGACTACTGGGCGCGCGCGTCCGCCAAACCCTGGCTCGCGCACATCGGCGTACCGGCGTTGGTGCTCAACGCCAGAAACGACCCGTTCCTGCCGGCGTGCTCATTGCCAACCGCAAGCGAAGTATCGCGCAGCGTTACACTGGAGCAACCCGCGCATGGCGGACACGTCGGATTCGCCACCGGGCCGCTGCCGCCCGGCCGCATCGACTGGCTGCCGCAGCGACTTCTCGACTTCTTCGACGCCCATCCATGAATCTGCCACACGATATCTTCAAAGCCTATGACATCCGCGGGATTGTCGGCAAGACTCTGACTGCGGCGATCGTCGAAGCGATCGGACGCGCCATCGGCAGCCAGGCGCGCAGTCGAAACGTGGGTGCAATCGTGATTGGCCGCGACGGCCGCCTGTCCGGTCCCGAACTGGCGAGCGCCCTGGCGACGGGCATTCAATCAGCGGGGGTGGATGTTATCGACCTCGGCATGGTCGCCACCGGCATGCTGTATTACGCCACCTACGAACTGGGCACCGGTTCGGGCGTGATGGTCACCGGCAGCCACAATCCGCCGGATTACAACGGCCTGAAGATGATGATCGACGGTGAAACCCTGCACGGCACGGCGATCACCGCACTGCGGACTCGCGTCAGCGAGAATGACTTGACCAGCGGCAGCGGCAGTTACCGCCGCCACGATATCGGCGAGAACTACATGGCGCGCATCGTCGCCGACATCCGGCCGGCGCGGCCCATCCATCTGGCGATCGATTGCGGCAACGGTGTCGCGGGAGCCTTTGCACCGGCCTTGTTTCGGCGACTGGGCTGCGAGGTAACTGAACTTTTTTGCGAGGTCGACGGTACCTTCCCCAACCATCATCCCGACCCCGCGCGCCCTGAAAACCTGAACGACCTGAGCGCCGCGCTGAAGCGGACCGATGCCGAAATCGGTTTCGCGTTCGACGGTGATGGCGACCGCCTGGGCGTGGTTACCAAGGATGGCAGCATCATCTACCCGGACCGGCAGATGATGCTGTATGCAGCCGACGTGCTGTCGCGCAACCCGGGAGCGACGGTCATCTACGATGTCAAATCCACGCGCAATCTCGGCCCCTGGATCGAAAGCCACGGCGGCAAGCCCCTGTTGTGGAAGACCGGGCATTCCCTGATCAAGGCCAAGCTTCAGGAAACCGGTGCCTTGTTGGCCGGCGAGATGAGCGGTCACGTGTTCTTCAAGGAGCGCTGGTTCGGCTTTGACGATGCCTTGTATGTCGGCGCGCGGCTCTTGGAAATCCTGGCGCGCCATGCCGACCCGAGCGCGCTGCTCAACGCCTTGCCGGATGCGATCGCCACGCCGGAGTTGCACCTGCACTGCGCCGAAGGCGAGAACTACACATTGATCGACCGCCTGCAGAAACAGGCGAAGTTTCCCGATGCCGTGCGCGTGATCGATATCGACGGCCTGCGGGTCGAGTATGCGGATGGCTTCGGCCTGATGCGCTCTTCCAACACCACGCCGATCATCGTGCTGCGCTTCGAGGCCGATTCCACAGCCGCGATCGAGCGCATCCAGGCGCAGTTTCGCGCCGCCCTGCTGGCGGTCAAGCCGGACGCGACACTGCCGTTTTAAGGGCATGCGCGACCGGTGTGGACACGCGGCGGCCTGAAACACGGAGCGCCAACGGTGGATGCGATCGTAGCGGCGGCACTCGCGCGGTGGCCGAACGTCCCCGACGTCCATCACTGGCTGATGCTTGACGAGCGTGGCCGCTATCGCATGCGCGCAGCGGACTACGCATCCGGTCGCTTCGAAACCATCGCCAATGCCGCCATCGCCGATTTCATCGGCCGCAACTACCTGCCCGACGAACGCGGCCGCTGGTACTTCCAGAACGGGCCGCAGCGTGTCTTCGTTCGTCTTGCGATCACTCCCTGGATCTATCGCTGCGAACGCGGCCAGTTGCCGCTTACCCACACCGGCCGCGCGGCAACGCGCATCGAAGGCCTGTGGATCGATGATCTGGCCCGCCCGATCATGCTCACCGATATCGGGCCCGGTGCGGTGGATGACCGTGACCTTGGCCATATCCAGGAAGCACTGACTGATGGCGACGGACGATCACTCGGTGACACAAGCCTGGAGCGCTGGCTCGCCCTGCCCGAACCCGGGTCTTTGCTGTTCACTTGGGCAGGTGCCCGGCATGTGGTGCAGGCAATCAGGCATGCCGACCTGGGAACCCGATTCGGCTTCGATGCCGAACCGGCGCTGCGCTCGGAAGTAGGCCAACCCTGATTCGCAGGATCAGGGTGCAGTCGCGGCCATCGCGCGGCGCCGTCCGACCAGGGGCGTCAGTACGGCAACCAGGGCGGCCGCATACTGCCCGCTTCGGACCCTTCCCGGGCTATCGGGCGCCCTGAACGTCACTGGCGCGCGCCGTCGCGCAGCTGCCAGCACTCGCGCTGATGTGGCCGGGCCACGCTGTGGCTCAGCCGCCGCCACGCTGATGCGCTATGATTTCCCCTCTTTGGAAACTTGGGCCGACAATTTCATGGATATCAATCCCCCGTTCGGCTATCGCGAGATTGTGCCGTTCCTCAAAACCCACCGGGTCAAGTTGCCGGCCGCCGCGGAGTTGCCCGGGTTCACGCGGGAACTCAATGCAATTCCCGTCAGCTTCGCCGAATTCGGTGTGGCGGGCCGCGACTATCCCTTGGTGTTTGCCTCCGGAGATGACGGCAAGACATTTTCGCCGGTCGCGGTACTGGGCTTAAGCAGCGGTGAAAACCTGTTTCTGGATGATTCCGGCTGGGCCGCGTCTACCTATGTGCCGGCCTATGTGCGACGCTATCCTTTCTGCATGGCGCGCGTCACGCTGGATGCAATCGAACAGCAGGATCGCTTGATCTGCGTCGAAAAGGCCTACGTTGCGGCCGACGACGATTCAGGCGAAGCCATGTTCGACGGCGACAACCAGCCACTGCCGCGCTGGACCGGGATCGAGAAACTTTTGAACGAGTATGAAGCCGATCTGGAACGAACGCGCGAGATGTGCAGCATCTATTTCGAGTATGGTCTGCTCGAGCCGTTCACCATGCAGGCCACGCTCACCGGGGGCACCCCGATGAACCTGACCGGCATGCATCGGGTCAATGAGGCCAAGTTGGAGTTCCTCACCGCAGACCAGTTGCGCACCGTGCTACGCAAGGGATTGCTGGCGCGCGTCTACGCGCACCTGCTTTCGCTCGACAATTTCGGGCGTCTGCTGGACCGTAAAGCGGCGCGCCCGGCGCGCAACGGCTGATCCGGAAGGTCTCCATGGCATTGGTCAGGTCCGTCGAATACGAGGAAGCGTCACCTGAGGTCAGGGCTGTCTATGACGACATCATGGCCACGCGCAAGGTCACCTCTATCAACAATTTCTGGAAGGTCCTGGCCTGCGACCCGGCAATGCTCAAGCGCACCTGGGAAGAGGTACGCGACGTCATGGCTCCCGGCACGCTCGATGCGCTCACAAAGGAACTCATCTACATCGCCGTTTCCGCCACCAACAATTGTGAATACTGCAGCCACTCGCACACCGCATCGGCGCGCAAGCAAGGCATGAGCGACGCGATGCTGGCCGAGGTACTGGCGGTCACAGCGCTTGCCAACAAGACCAATCGCCTGGCCAATGGCTTCCGGGTTGACGTCGACGCATCCTTCAAACCGAAGTTCGACTAGAGAAGATTGCAGGAGATGGCGAAAGACACGATTTTCCGCCGCACCGAGACGGGCGACCGCGCAATGCGCGGTCAGGCCGGACAGATCGCGCCCGAATTGATTCGTGTACTCGCGCTGGTATCGAGCGAAACCCATTTCGACTTGATCAAGAAGCGCGCGATCCGCATGCCCGAGGCCGACCTGCGTGCCGCGCTTGAGCGCCTGATCGCCGGCGGTTACCTGGCTGCCGCAGTCGCCGGCGAAGAACATGACCTCGATTTCACGGCCCACTTCGAGCAACCGCTGCACACGCCCGCGCTGACCGATGCCGACCAGCGCAGCATCGCAATGGCCGCCACCGATGGTCATGACATATTGACCAAGACCGGTTCTTTCCTGCGCCTTACATCGGCAGCCAGCCTGACACCGTTGGGCAAGTCATGGACCGACATCACGATCCTGATCATCGAAGACGATGAGATCCAGGCGCGCTTCGCGCAAAACATCGTCATGAAGGCCGGCTTCAGGCAACGTCATGCGGCAACCCGTGAGGAGATCATCGCGGAGTTGAACAAGAGCCCCCTGCCTGATTGCCTGCTGCTCGACATCGAATTGCCCGGCACCAACGGCTTCGACATTTTGGCTCGCATGCGCCAGCATCCGCGTCTCAAGCAGGTGCCGGTCATCATGCTTACAGCGATGGCCAGCCAGCAGGACGTCTTCAAGGGCCTGTCGCTGGGCGCCAGCGCCTATGTCGCCAAGCCTTACAAGAAGCAGACTCTGGTCGACACCATCGTCAAGACCCTGGGCTTGCAGCCGCACGGCGATCAAACGGCGACAGGGCCCGCCTAGCGGCTTTGGCAGCCGCCTCTGTAGGGGCCACGGAAACCCGGGACAGCGCGGCGTTGCCCTGAAAGAACCGCGCGGATCGAGTCGAAAACTTGTCGCTGGCAATGTTGCAACACGGGCGAAAATGATCGATACAGCGAAAGGGAGCACCGACATGCGCTACAACCCTGACTACTGCAACAGCGAGTACAACGCGCGGGCGCGGGTGCCGGACCATGCCCAATACTTCGCGCGCTGGGCTGTGGATTCGCACAAGACGCGCATGACCGAACCCTGTGTTCTTGATATTGCCTATGGGGAGCACCCGGCGCAACGACTGGACATGTTTCCGGCGCGTACTGCACGGCATGGCGGCGCGCCACTTCTGATGTTTATTCACGGCGGCTATTGGCGCGCACAGGACAAATCCGATTGCTCATATATTGCACCGGCCCTGACCCGGGCAGGTGCAGCGGTCGCCGTCATCAACTACCGTCTCGTACCCTCAATCCCGCTGGAAGAACTGGTGCGCGACGTACTCTCGGCGGTCACATGGTGTTACCTGCACGCGGGCCAATTTGGTGCCGATCCCCAGCATTTGTACGTAGCCGGTCATTCCGCCGGCGGCCATCTCACGGCGATGATGCTGGCCTGCGAATGGCCGCGCTGGCATGGCGCACTGCCGGCCAATGTCGTCAAGGGCGGATTGGCCATCAGCGGGCTGTTCGATCTCGAACCGATCATGCATGCCAAGTTTCTGAACGATGATCTCAAGCTCAACGTCGCGCGCGTGGCGCAACTGAGCCCGGCCTGGATGAAGCCGGCCACCCACGCGCCGCTAATGACCGCTGTCGGCGGACTCGAAAGCGACGAATTCAAACGCCAGAACCGACTCATCGGCGACTGCTGGAGTGGCGTATTCCGGCGCGATGTGACGCTTCCCGAGCGGCATCATTTCAGCATTCTCGATGC
>CAYYFR010000050.1:0-33760 GCA_964470865.1 uncultured Burkholderiales bacterium
CTGCTCGTCGCGGTGCAGGGTGGCTACCAGGGTGCCTTCATGGCCCCCACCGAGATCCTGGCCGAACAGCACTTCCGCAAGCTCGATTTCTGGTTGCGCCCGCTGGGCGTGAATATCGGCTGGCTATCCGGCAGCCTGAAGAAAAAGCAGAAGGATGCGGGCCTGGGCGCTGCGGCCGACGGCAGCGCCGCGCTTACCGTTGGCACACATGCCTTGTTCCAGGACAAGGTGATTTTCAAGCGCCTCGGGTTGGCGATCGTCGACGAGCAGCACCGCTTCGGCGTCCTGCAGCGGCTGTCGCTGGCGCGCAAAGGGGCGCAGGGCGCAGGCGGCGCGCTGCAGCCGCACCAGCTGATGATGAGCGCTACGCCTATCCCGCGCACCCTGGCCATGACTTTCTATGCGGACCTTGACGTATCGGTGATCGACGAGTTGCCGCCCGGACGAACGCCCGTCGCCACGCGGCTGGTGGCGGAGGCGCGGCGCGACGAGGTGGTGCAGCGGATTCGCGCCGCCTGCGAAGCCGGACGCCAGGTTTACTGGGTTTGCCCGCTGATCGAGGAATCCGAGACCCTGGAACTGAAGACAGCGGTCGAGACCCACGAACGCCTGTCGGCGATGTTGGCCGGCCTCAAAGTAGGCCTGGTACATGGGCGCCTGAAGGCGGACGACAAAGCCGCCGCGATGGCAGCGTTCGTCACAGGTGAAATACAAGTGCTGGTAGCCACCACGGTGATCGAAGTCGGGGTCGATGTGGCCAATGCCTCGCTGATGGTGATCGAACACGCCGAGCGTTTCGGCCTTTCACAGCTGCACCAGTTGCGCGGCCGCGTCGGGCGCGGGGCACACGAGAGCGTGTGCATTCTGCTGTACCAGAACCCCTTGTCGCAGAACGCCCGCGAGCGCCTCAAGGTAATGTTCGAAACCACCGATGGTTTCGAGATCGCACGCCATGACTTGCGCCTGCGTGGCCCGGGTGAGTTCCTCGGACGCCAGCAGAGCGGTGTACCGCTGTTGCGTTTCGCCGATCTGCAGGCCGATACCGACCTGATCGAAGCGGCACGCGACTGCGCGCAACAGATGCTCGACGCGGGCGACGCGCGGGTGGAGGCGCACCTCGAGCGCTGGCTCGGCAGTCGCGAGGCCTATCTTGGTGTTTGAGTCTGCGTCAATCGCCGCTATTGACACAATCAACTGGACGAGGCCGGGGAAGATTGAATATCCTGACAGCCATCGAGCAGGTTCATCCTTTGACCATGAAAAGCGGGGAGCGCAATGAGCAAGAAAATCAAGGCAGGCAAACCGGCGTCCTATGTGCCGGATCTCGGGATTTCGGCCGAAGAGCGCAAGAAAATCGTCGCGGGACTGTCGCGCCTGCTGGCCGACACCTACACCCTCTACCTTACGACCCACAATTTTCACTGGAACGTCACCGGGCCGATGTTCAACACGCTGCACCTGATGTTCATGACCCAGTACACCGAGGCCTGGAATGCGGTCGACCTGATTGCCGAGCGGATTCGTTCCCTGGGCCACCCCGCGCCCGGTACCTACAGCGAGTTCGCCAAGCTCACCTCGATCGCGGAAGTCAAAGGCGTACCGACCGCCGGCGACATGATCCGTATCCTTGCCGCCGGGCAGGAAACGGTGGTGCGCACCGCGCGCAGCCTGTTTCCCACCGTTGATGCCGCCGGTGACGAGCCTTCGGCCGATCTGCTGACCCAGCGCATGCAGGTGCACGAGAAAAATGCCTGGATGCTGCGCAGCATGCTGGAATAAGCACATGCCGGCGCTATCGGTGTCGATCCGGCGACCCGCTGTTGCAGCCGGCCGCAGCCGCGTTCTTCAGGCTTTGGCGCAGTGAACTGGAACACGCTCGCAGAACGCCTGACGCTGTACGAGCGCCTGATGCGTCTGGACCAGCCGGTAGGGACGTTGTTGCTGCTGTGGCCGACGTTTTGGGCACTGTGGATTGCTGCCGACGGCCGACCAGGCTTATGGCTGGTGTGGATTTTCGCTTTCGGCACGCTGCTGATGCGCTCGGCCGGTTGCGTGATCAACGACTATGCGGATATCGATTTCGACCGCCATGTCAAGCGCACCGCCGACCGGCCGCTCACCAGCGGGCGCGTTGGCCGCAAGGAGGCCCTGCTGCTGGCCGGACTCCTGGCCATTGCGGCATTTTTCCTGATCATCAAGTTGAACTATCTGGTCTGGGCACTCTCGGCCGTTGCCCTGTTCCTGGCGATCAGCTATCCGTTCACCAAGCGATTTTTCGTGTTGCCCCAGGCCTATCTGGGCGTGGCTTTCGGTTTCGGCATTCCCATGAGTTTTGCCGCCGTGCTGGACCGCGTACCGCCGGTGGCCTGGTGGCTTCTGCTGGCCAACATTTTCTGGGCGGTGGCCTACGATACCGAGTATGCGATGGTGGATCGCGACGATGATCTGAAGATCGGCATCCGCACCTCGGCGATCGCGTTCGGAAAATTCGATGTGCCTGCGGTGATGCTGTGCTACACCGCGACCTTCGCGATCCTCGCGTTCATCGGCATCGAGCGTCAATTCGGGGTGTTTTATTTCGCCGGGCTGGCGCTGGCCATGGGCATGGCGCTGTATCACAACCTGCTGATTCTCGATCGCTCGCGTGAAGGCTGCTTCAAGGCGTTTCGACACAACAACTGGTTGGGCGCGGCGGTATTTGCCGGGCTCGCGCTGGACTATGGCCTGCGGTGGAAGGCATGGCCGGGGACATGATGGGTGGGGCCGTCCCATACCGGGTCGCGCCTGCGCCCCGGTATGGAGACTCCGTTTGGCGGCCGCCTCGAACCGGCAGCGTCTTTGCGTTGGGCTTGACAAGGCGTTCGCTTATTCGTAGTGCGGCTGAACGGCGCAAACGCTTCGCAGCCGAACGACGCAAGAACCTGCTATCGCGTTCTGCGCTTACATCCCGCCAAGTTTGCTTGCAACTAAGGAAACACTGAACAAGTCCGTAGGTCGAGAAAGTCGCTCTTGCAAGATGTTGAATCGAAAAGGTTCTTCGTTCGAGAACCCGCATTCCAGGGACTTGTTCAGCGTTTTCCCAAGATAGTTCGAAACTGCGAACCGATCTATGTTGGTGTCGATGTAAAGTATTTCGACATAAACCGATAGTGTTGCGACGGTGAGCCACGGAGATTGCCAGTTGCTTCCTGACGAAAGGTGGATCACCAAGCATGGCAATGTCGCCGGGTCGCAGTCAAGGCAAGCGACAAACTTGCTTAATCAGTCTTTACCCAGAACCTCGCCCATCTCGTGGCCCCGCTCCGACGCGGCCTTCATTGCGCGGGCGATATTGTTCGCGATTCCGCACTCCTGCATGACAGCCAGCGCTGCCGCGGTGGTACCCCCCTTGGAGGTCACGCGTTCGCGCAGGGTGGCGAAGCTTTCGGTCGATTGCGCTGCCAGTTGTGCCGCGCCAAGCACGGTTTGCAGCGCCAGGCGCCTTGCGGTCTCGTCTTCCAGGCCCAGTGCGCGGCCGCCGGCCTGCAAGGCTTCCAGAAAATAGAACACGTAGGCCGGGCCGCTTCCGGAAAGTGCTGTCACCGGGTCGAGCAGATCTTCGCTCTCCACCCACACAGTCTGGCCGACGGCGGCCAGCACGCGTTCGGCATCCATGCGCCTTGAAACTTCGACCTCGGGCGCGGCGAACAGTGCGGTAATGCCCTGGCCAATCAGCGCCGGCGTGTTGGGCATGGTGCGTACCAGCTTGGCGTGGCCACCCAGCCAGCGCCTGAGGTCGCCTATGCGGGTGCCGGCGGCGATCGACAGCACGGTCTGGGTGCTGATGTGGGGCGCCAGGGCAGTGGCCGCTTCGCGCATGTTCTGCGGCTTGACCGCCATCACGATCAGGTCGACGTTGCGCAGGCTGGCGTCGGGCGCTGCCAGCGCCGCGACGCCATGCTCCCTGACCATTCTTTCGCGGCCTTCAGCACTGATTTCCACCACCGAAATGGAGGCGGGCCCGAACCCCTTGCGCAGCATGCCGCCGATAAGTGCCGCGGCCATATTGCCGCCGCCGATGAATGCAATGTTCATGAGGTTTTAGTCCTTGGTCCGAAAATCGCTGTGCCGATGCGCACCATGGTGGCGCCTTCCATGATGGCCGCTTCGAGATCGGCCGACATGCCCATCGACAGGGTGTCGCAGTCAAGGCCGGCGGCGTTGAGCTGCTCCTTGAGCAGGCGCAGCTCGCGAAACGGCGCGCGCTGCGCCGCAAGCCCCGCAGCCGGTGCTGGAATCGCCATCAGCCCGCGCAGTTTCAGGTGCGGCAGTCGCGCCACTTGTCGCGCCAGGTTCAGTATCGCGGTCGATTCAATGCCGCTCTTGCTGGTTTCCGCGCTGACGTTCACTTGCAGGCATACCTGCAGGTCGGGCATGTTTGCCGGTCGTTGGGCCGACAGGCGCTCGGCGATTTTCAGGCGGTCGACCGCATGCACCCAGGCGAAGTGCTCGGCGATCGGGCGTGTCTTGTTGCTCTGAATCGGGCCGATGTAGTGCCATTCCAGCGGCAAGTCGGCCAGTGCGGCTATTTTTTCCACGCCTTCCTGCACGTAGTTTTCGCCGAACGCGGTCTGTCCGGCCGCGTGCGCCTCGGCCACAGCGGCGGCCGGAAAGGTCTTGCTGACTGCCAGCAGGCGCACTGCATCCGCATCGCGTGCGGCCGCCCGGCAGGCCCTGACCATGCGGGCACGCAGGGTTTCGAGGTTTTCCCGTACGGCCGGGGGCAAAGGCATGGTAATCTTTTAAGGCTGGAAAATCAGGTGCGCATGTTGCAGAGGGGTTCTGCGGCGCGCCACCGCACCGAAGACGGAGAATTATAGATGGACATTTCCGAACTGCTCGCCTTCGTAGTCAAGAACAAGGCCTCCGACCTGCATCTGTCGGCTGGCCTGCCGCCGATGATTCGCGTGCACGGCGACGTGCGGCGCATCAACCTGCCGGCGATGGACCATTCCGAGGTACACGGAATGATCTACGACATCATGAACGACGGCCAGCGCAAGGCCTACGAAGAGAATCTCGAATGCGATTTTTCGTTCGCGATTCCCAACCTGGCACGGTTCCGCGTCAACGCCTTCGTGCAGAATCGCGGCGCCGGCGCGGTGATGCGGACCATTCCCTCGAAGATCCTCTCGCTGGAGGAACTGAACGCACCCAAGAGTTTCGGCGACATCGCCAATCAGCCGCGCGGCATCGTGCTGGTGACCGGGCCCACCGGTTCGGGCAAGTCGACCACGCTGGCGGCGATGGTCAATCACATCAACGAGAACGAATACGGCCACATCCTTACCGTCGAGGACCCGATCGAATTCGTGCATGAATCCAAGAAATGCCTGATCAACCAGCGCGAGGTCGGGCCGCATACCCTGTCGTTCAACAACGCCCTGCGCTCAGCCTTGCGCGAAGACCCCGACGTGATCCTGGTGGGCGAGATGCGTGACCTGGAAACCATCCGGCTGGCCCTTTCGGCCGCTGAAACCGGTCACTTGGTGTTCGGTACCTTGCATACCAGCTCGGCTGCCAAGACCATCGACCGTATTGTCGACGTGTTTCCGGCGGCGGAAAAAGACATGGTGCGTTCGATGCTGTCGGAATCGATTCGCGCGATCATTTCGCAGACCCTGCTCAAGACCAAAGACGGCAACGGCCGGGTCGCGGCGCACGAAATCTTGATCGGCACACCGGCGATCCGCAACCTGATTCGCGAAAACAAGATCGCGCAGATGTACTCGGCGATCCAGACCGGCCAGCAGTTCGGCATGCAAACCCTGGACCAGACGCTCACCGATCTGGTGCGCCGCAACGTCGTGTCGTCGGGCGAAGCGCGCAACAAAGCGGCGAACAAGGACAATTTTGCCGGCTGATTGCTGCGGATGGAAAATGTATCGCGCGGGCTAAACTGCGTTTTGGCAGTTGCCGACGGGTCATGGCTTCACAGTGTCGGTCGGCGTATTTTCCGCGCGCATGAAGCAGCGATGCCTGTGGCATCGGGTTGTTTGAGCCTGACGTACAGGTTGCACCGATAACTTTGCGAAATCACTCGTGAATCGATTGCTTCAGGCTGATCCAGCGGCCATTACTTGAGATCCGGAGGGCTGCATCATGGAACGCGACCAGGCAACCAAGTTCATGTACGACCTGCTCAAGCTGATGCTCAGCAAGCGCGGGTCCGATCTTTTCATCACGCACGGGTTTCCACCGGCATTCAAGATCGACGGCAAGGTGACGCCGGTATCGAACCAGGCGCTGACACCGCAGCACACCTCCGACTTGTGCCGCGCGATCATGAACGACAAGCAGGCTGCCGAGTTCGAGGCCAGGAAGGAATGCAACTTCGCGATCTCGCCGGCCGGGATCGGGCGCTTCCGCGTCAATGCATTCGTGCAGCAGGGCAGCATGGGCATGGTGCTGCGCGTGATCACCTCCGCAATTCCGACCTTCGAAGACTTGAAGGTGCCGGCGGTGCTCAAGGACGTGACGATGACCAAGCGCGGTCTGGTCATCATGGTCGGCGGCACCGGTTCGGGCAAGTCGACTACCCTGGCGGCGATGATCGGCTATCGCAACGAAAATTCCTACGGCCACATCATCACCATCGAGGATCCTATCGAGTATGTGCATCCGCACAGGAATTGCGTGGTGACCCAACGCGAGGTCGGAGTCGATACCGATTCCTGGGAGGCGGCCCTCAAGAACACCTTGCGCCAGGCGCCCGACGTGATCCTGATCGGCGAGATCCGCGAGCGCGAGACCATGGAGCACGCGATCGCGTTCGCCGAGACCGGACACCTGTGCATGGCCACACTGCATGCCAACAGCGCCAACCAGGCCCTGGACCGTATCATCAATTTCTTTCCCGAGGAACGGCGCGCGCAGTTGCTGATGGACCTTTCACTGAACATGCGGGCATTGATCTCGCAGCGCCTGATTCCGCTCAAGGACACCAAGGGACGCGCGGCCGCGGTTGAAGTAATGCTCAATTCGCCGCTGATTTCCGACCTCATCTTCAAGGGCGAGGTGCATGAGATCAAGGAGGTCATGAAGAAGTCGCGTGAACTCGGCATGCAGACCTTCGACCAGGCCTTGTTCGAACTGTATGAAGAAGGGCGGATCAGTTATGAGGATGCGCTGCGCAATGCCGATTCGGTCAATGATTTGCGCCTGATGATCAAATTGCACAGCAAGGATGCCAAAAGCAAGGATATGTCGGCTGGCATCGAGCATCTCAATATCGTTTAGTCCGACACCTGCGGTGACGGCCTGAATCGCCGGATTCGAGCTTGCGCTTGGCTTCGCTCAATCAATCCGCCGCATGCTGGTGGTGGCTTAGCTCGCGGTGGCGCCGACTGTTCCATGTTTTGGAGATGCTGTGATCGCTGGCTTGCATGATTTTTCTGCTGATTCCCTGGGGGGCAAGAAAATTGCCTTGTCGCGCTACCTGGGCAAGACCGTGCTGGTGGTCAATACCGCCAGCCAGTGCGGGCTGACACCGCAGTACAAGGGTCTTGAGGAGTTGCACCTCAAGTTCCATGCGCGGGGGTTGGAAGTCATCGGCTTTCCGTGCAACCAGTTTGGCGGGCAGGAGCCCGGTGCGGCCGATGAGATCGGTGCCTTTTGCCAGAAGAATTATGGTGTTTCGTTCCACATGATGGACAAGGTCGAAGTCAATGGCGAAGGCGCGCATCCGCTCTACAAATGGCTGACCAAGGCTGCCCCCGGCTTGCTGGGTTCGGAGGCCATCAAGTGGAATTTCACGAAGTTCCTGGTGGGCCCGGATGGTCAGGTGATCAAGCGCTATGCGCCACAGACCGAGCCGCGCGAGTTAGAGAAGGATATCGCTGCAGCGCTTGGCGCCGATTGACGCGCCGATCGTTTCGCTTAACCGGTGTGCGATGTTTGCACCGCGTTGCCATTTGCATTTCGCAAAGCTGCATACGGCACTTGCGGAGCACGCTGCGAGAGCGTCTTCCTGACCGCTCAGTCGGCCCGGATATTCGCCGGTGCTTCGTCTGCGCGGTTTGATCCTGCCACCACGCGGAATTCGAACAGGCGGCAATCCAGGTCGCCGTTCATCAGGGGGGTGCGACGACTCGCCCTGAGCTTGATCAGCTTTTCCATGCGCCGGTCGCCGGTGATGAAGAAGCAGGCCCAGCCGGCATAGCGCTTTTTGAGCGCATCACCCAGGCGCGGGTAGAAAGCGGCCAATTCGGCATCTTCGCCCAGTCGCTCGCCATACGGAGGATTGGCGATCATGATGCCGCTTGGCGCGGGTGCCGACAGCGTGAGGAGGTCGCCGTTGCGAATGCGGATGATTTCGTCGACGCCCGCAGCGGTGAAGTTGGACAACGATGCGCGCAGGGCTTCTTGTGACAAGTCGCTGCCGAAAAGGCGCGGGCTCGCATGCGCAACGCGCGGCAGGGTGTCGCGCAGTCGCTGCCAGGCAGGCGCATCGAATTGTTTGAGATTGTAGAAGCCGAAGCGACGCCTGGCTCCAGGCGGAATACCCATTGCCATCTGCGCGGCTTCGATCAGGAAGGTGCCGCTGCCACACATCGGGTCGTAAAGCGCGACCTCCGGGGTCCAGCCGATCAGGTGCAGGATGCCGGCCGCCAAGTTTTCGCGAATCGGCGCTTCCACATCGGCTACCCGGTAACCACGCTTGAACAAGGCTTCGCCCGAGGTATCCAGGTAAAGCGTGGCATGCCGCTCGTCCAAGTAGGCATACACGCGTACATCGGCACCGAGCTTGGCAATGTTCGGGCGGATACCGGTGCGCTCGCGAAAGCGGTCACATACGCCATCCTTGACCGTGAGGGTGGCGAACTTGAGGCTCTTGAGCGGGCTCCGGGTGGCCACCAGATCGACCCGCAAGGTCTGCGTTGCGTCGAAGAAGCGCTCCCATTGGGTCGCATGAGCCAATGCATGCAGGTCGCGCTCGCTGTTGTATGGGCCGGCGGCTACGCGCCATAACACCCGGCTGGCGATACGTGAACACAAGTTGACGCGATATACCAGTTCGAACGATCCCGCGAAGGCGACCCCGCCGCCGGTCACTTGTGGCGCTGCCACGCCCATGGTGGCCAGTTCGCTCGCGAGTACTTCCTCAAGGCCGCGCGGGCAGGGCGCGAAGAATTGTTCGCTCACGACACCAGAGCACGTTCGAGGAAATCAAGGCGATCCTGGCCCCAGAACAGCTCGCCATCAAACACATAGGTCGGCGCACCAAACACCTGTGCGTCAACGGCTTGCTGCGTGAATTGATCGTATGCCGCAGTAGCCGCCGCGCCGCGCGACGCCGCCAGCAATGCACTGCCATCGAGCCCGCCGGCCGTGGCAATTGCCACCAGCGTCGCTTCATCGGCAATGTCGCGTTCTTCCGCCCAGCATGCACGCATCAGGTCGCCGGCCAGACGCAGGGTGGCATCAGCGCCGAAGGTCAGCGCTGCGGCAAGCAGGTGATTTGCCGGATTGACATCCACCGGAAAGAACCTGGGCTCAAGCGTCAACGGCAGGTCGAGATGCGCGCGCCAGCGCTTGAGTTCGCTGAACCGGTAGACCTGGCGCTGGGCGGCGCGCTGCTTCAAGGGCAAGCCGCCGGAGAGCGGGAAAATCTTGCCGTAGTCCACCGGTCTTGGTTGCACGCCGGCGCCGGTTTGGGCGGCGATGCGCAGAAAGCGCTCATGCCCCAGGTAGGCCCACGGCGACGACGGGGTGAAGTAGTAATCGACAATCTTGGACACTTTTGCGGGCTTTCTAGAACGGTTTGACCACTGCAAGAATCACCGCGCCGAAAAGCACCGGTGCTGCGGGGATTTCGTTGATCCAACGATAGAACTTGTGACCATGGCGGTTGCGGTCGCGCGCGAAATCGCGCATCAGTACGCCAAGATAGGCGTGGTGCAAAAGCAGAATTCCGACCAGCAGCAATTTCGCATGCATCCAGCCGCTGCCGCGCCCAATACCGTAGCCAAGATAAAGCGTCAGTCCCAGGATCACCGCCAATACCGCCGATGGCGTCATGATTCCATGGAACAAACGACGCTCCATCACCTTGAAGCGCTCGATGCTGGGCGCGTCTGTCGCCAGGCAGTGATAGACGAACAACCTGGGCAAATAGAACAGCCCGGCGAACCAGGTGACGACGAAAATGATGTGAAAGGCCTTGATCCAGAGCATGCTTGACGGTGATCTTCAGGCGCGCGATCCGGCGCCGGGCGCGCCTATAATCGGATGAAATTTCTTGGGGCGGTGGCAGCTAGCTTTAGCTGGGGCCGGATTGTCTCATGCGCGTCCTGATCGTGGATGAAAACGCTGATTTCCGCCTGGTACTGGCCGAATATCTGCACGCCAGGCAGAACGAGCTTGGACAGGCCGCTGCCGCCTGCGGCGCAGCGCCGCCCGCAGAGCTCGAATTGCACAATTGGGATCCGCTGCTGGCAGGAGTGCCAAGCGCGGATAGCGGCTTTTGCATGGACTTCGATGTGATCCTGATCGATTCCAACATTGGTCCGGAGGATCCGGTAGTCTGGCTGGCCGCGCTCAAGAGAGGTTTTCAGAACCTGCCGCCGGTGGTCATGTTGACCAGCGGGCGTGATGCCGACGCACTCGCCTTCAAGGCCCTGCCCTTAGGGGTGGCAAGTTGCCTTGCGCGCTTGCAGCTGACGCCCGCCCGACTGTTTGCAACGTTGACCGAAGCCGTGCTTGAACGGGAACAGCAACGCGGCATCGAATACAGCGTGCGCTCCGGTATCTATCCGCCGCAGCCGCGCGCCGCATTGCCTCCTGCGACAACTGCTGCCGACCTGCCTGTTGTTGCCGGCTACCAGGTCGAGCAATTGATCGGTGAAGGTGGCACCGCGCGGGTCTACCTGGCCAGACGCGAGGCAGACGGACTGCAACTGGTGCTCAAGGTGCTGCTGCCCGAATTGATGGCGGAAACACTTGTGGTGCAGCGCTTCATGCAGGAATTTTCGCTGATCCAGAAAATCCAGAGCGCGCATGTGACGCGCATTTTCGATCTCAACTACGATCGCGGGATTGCCTATCTGGCGATGGAATACTTCGGTGCCGGCGATTTGCGTGAGCGAATCAAGGCCGGCTTCGCGCCATTGCCCGCGCTCAAGCTGTTTGCGCAGATCGCCCGCGCGCTTGACGCGATTCACGAGGCAGGTGTGGTGCATCGAGATCTCAAGCCGCACAACATCATGTTTCGTGACCAGCACCATCTCGCGATTGTCGATTTCGGCGGCGCCAAGGACATTGGCGAAGAAAGCGGATTGACCAAGATCGGGCAGGTGGTCGGCACCCCCAATTACATGAGCCCGGAACAGATTCTGGGTCAGCCGCTGGATGCGCGCAGCGACCTTTACAGCCTGGGCGTGATCCTGCATCAGTTACTGACCGGGCGCACCCTGTATCAGGCTCGCGATACGGCGGAACTGATGGACATGCATGTCAACGCGCCGCTACCGCAATTGCCTGCGCATCTCGCGGGATTTCAGAAACTGCTGGCGCGCCTGGTTGCCAAAGAACCGGACGCGCGCTTCGCAACGGCTCGTGACCTCTATGCCCACATTGCCGCGTGAACCGTTCAGGAGGCTTCGAGCGAACGGTCCCACAGGTTGGGCGTCAGGTTGCTGGAATAGCCGGAGATGAATTGCGTCGCCGCGCCGCTGGACGGTGCGAATACATGCCGGCGCACCGCGCCGATGTTGGCGCCGTAGCAATGAATGCTCAGTGAGACGCGCCCGGGGTCGGCGTTGGACACCACATGAATGTCGCCCAAGCTGGGGCTGACCAGATCAATGCCGCCGGGTGCGATGCGATGCTCACCGGTTTTTTCCAGTCGACCCTCTTGGTCGGCATACTCTTCGCACACTTCGGCACCACGCATGACACCGACCATGCCCCACACCATGTGATCGTGAATTGGTGTGGTCTGGCCCGGGCCCCATACGAAACTCACCAGGGAAAAACGCTCGAACGGGTCGCAATAGAGCAGGTATTGCTGATACTTCGCGAGATTGGGCACGGCGAAGGCGTCTGGTAGCCAGTCATCATGCATGATCAGGTCGGCCAGAAGAGGCTGGCCGGCGGCCAGTATCCCGCTTTCTGTCGAGTTCGAGTCGATCGCACGAGTCATGTGCTGGACGAAGTTGCGCAGGCGGCTGATGTTCATGGCAAGGGTTTGTCGGTTGGCGAAGCGGACGCTCAGGATAACGTATTCGATGTCGCGTTCCGACACCTCGTTGCCCGCCGTTGCCGCCGGCCTCAGGCGTTCACCAAACGCGTGCCGGCCAGCCGATCGTGCAGGAACTGCCGGTCGCGATCCACCAGTGCCCAGGCGAAATTGAGTACGAACAGGGGTAACACGAGGGTCAGCGCTGTCAGTGAAAAGCGCGCGGTGCCATAGTCGGCAAGAAACACGATCAGTCTGTAGCCTGCCAGCGCGGCGAGCGGGCCGATCCACGCCAAGGAGTAACGGGCCCAGCAGCGGGTCGCCGTCAGAGGCTTGCCCGCTGTCGATGCCAGGCGGAATTTCCAGGTCTTCATGGGCAGGGTCTGCCCGCTATGTCGCCAGCACCATACGAAGTACCATCCGACCGCCGCGAAGATGGTGAACTGAAAACCGAAGCGCAAAGGCGAGGCGGGGTTGCCCTTGAATTGGGTCAGGGCCGAAAACAGGTATGCGGCAATGAACACAACACCGAACAGCAGGATACCCTCGTAGACCAATGCCAACAGGCGCTTGCGTAGCGCAGCGGGCGCGCAGTCGGCCGGCAGCGCTGCGGCATCTGCCGCCTTGTCAGGACAGGCTCTATCTGCCAACGGGTGCTGCTGATGGGGCCGGTTTTGGTGGTGCCGGTTCGCTGCGCGGCGCAGGTTTGCCCAACGGCGTCTTGGGCGGCTGTACCGGCTTTACCGTGCCGTCGCGCTCGCGCTGCTGTGCTTTTTGGCGCGCCGGCTTGCTTTGCTCGACCTTCGCCGCCAGTTGCTGCTTCTGGCTGTCCGGCAAGGTTTGATACTGCTGCCATTCGGCCTTTTTCTGCTCGGCCGGCAAGGATTTGGACTTCTGGTAGTTTTCGCGCGCCACGCGTCGTTGCTCGGGTGTCAACCGCGCCCAATCCGCCATGCGCGACTGCATGCGTTTTTGCTCTTCGGGCTTCATTGCGGGATAGCGATCAGCTACCACAACCCATTTCTTGCGCCGCGCATTGTCGAGGGTATCCCATTGACCGGACAACGGCTGCAAGGCTTGCTGCCGCTCGCGCGAAAGCTCGGACCACTTTGGCTGCGCGAGGGGCTGCGCATGCACGCCCACGCAGGCAAGTGCCAACAGCGCGACTGCAATCCATGCGAAAAAACGAAACGCCGCAACAAGCGGCGCCCTGAAAGACGGAAAACTGCAAGAAGTCATGACGGCGTCATTGTCCCTGGCGCGTAAGCCAGGCGCCGAATCCCTTGTCCAGATAGGCATGTGGCGGCAATTCATCGACCAGCATTTGGGTATCGACGTCGGCGATTTCCAGGGTTTGCTGGGTCTGATGCCAGTAATTTATCGCAACCAGTCCCCCCACCAGTACCAACAGAGGCGCAAGCTGCCCGAGCCAGCCAAAACCGACCGAGGCCGGTACGCCGGCAGTCGCAAGCCGGGCACCCGCCTGGCGCTGCTGCCCCAAGGCGCGTTCGCGACCCGCACGCAGGCGTTTTTCGGTCGCCACCGGCAGTCTGGCGACGCCGTTGTTCAGCTTTTGCTTGATCTTGTACGCAAATTGAAGTTCATCGCTAATTCTCATGATGCCGCCCGATTCAGTTGCATTCGATTCAGTTGCATTCGTTCAGTTGCATTCATTCATAAGGTGATGCCTTTGACCTTCAGAGCCACGGCCAAGGTGTGCGTGGCGCGCGAACAATGCGTTTTTACACTACCTTCCGAGCATCCCATGACTTCGGCCGTCTCGGCAACATCCATGTCCTCCCAATAACGCAGCAGAAAAGCCTCGCGTTGACGGGCCGGCAGTTTTTCGATTTCCGTCTCGATTGCTGCCATTGTGCGCGCCCGGGTGACCTCGTCTTCCGCACTTTCCGCCTGCTTGGACCCCGGTTGTGCTTCCAAAGTTTCCAGTGGATCAAAATCGGTTGCATCGGCATCGTTGCCGGTCGGGCCCAGGGACGAAAACAGGGTGGTCCAGAACGAACGGACCTTGCTGCGCCGGAAATGGTCGCGAATTGCGTTTTGCAGGATCCGCTGAAACAGCAGTGGCAACTCGTTGGCCGGGCGGTCGCCGTACTTCTCGGCCAGCCGCATCATCGAATCCTGGACGATATCGAGCGAGGATTCGTCGTTGCGTACAGCGAACACGGCCTGCTTGAACGCGCGGCGTTCGACTCCGGCGAGGAAATTCGACAGTTCTTGAGGGGTAGCCAGGGCGCTTGCTCGAGGGTTTTGTGACGCTTTGCCGCTGAATTATGCACCAGAACCCGCATAACCCATGGTTTGCAGTAGGGAATCCTGCATGTTCGCTGGGGATTTTTGACGCGCGGCACCAAAAGCGCTATAGTTCGTCCTGTTCGAGGCCCACAAGGCCGCAAGACGCCCGTTTCGACACCTTACCCGAGAATGTGTCGCGGCGGCTCCGCTACCGGTGGTTCCGGCAGATTCGCCGGGTCTTCCGTCCTGATTTGCTTCAACAGAGCGAAGTCGTTGCGTGGCTTGTGGATTTTCCACAGGTCCGGAGATTTTTTTCAGCTCTTTTTGAGGCCATTTCGATCATGTCAGCAAAAGAAGAACTCTCAGGCGCCGAAATCGTCGTGCGCTGCCTGCAAGAGGAAGGTGTCGAACATGTTTTCGGCTATCCCGGCGGCGCGGTTTTGTACATTTACGATGCCTTGTTCAATCAGGACAAGGTGAAGCACATTCTGGTGCGCCACGAGCAGGGCGCGGTGCATGCGGCTGACGCTTATGCGCGCTGCTCCGACAAGGTCGGTGTATGTCTGGTGACATCCGGGCCAGGCGTGACCAATGCGGTCACCGGCATTGCCACTGCTTACCTCGATTCGATCCCGATGGTGGTGTTGACCGGCCAGGTGCCGACCCACGCGATCGGCATGGATGCGTTCCAGGAATGCGACACCGTCGGCATCACCCGGCCGATCGTCAAGCACAACTTCCTGGTCAAGGATGTGCGCGATCTCGCCACCACCATCCGCAAGGCCTTCTACATCGCCCGCACCGGCCGCCCTGGCCCGGTGTTGGTCGATATCCCCAAGGATGTTAGCGCCAACAAAACCCCGTTTCACTACCCGGCCGAAGTGCCGATGCGCTCGTACAACCCGGTCGTCAAGGGGCATACCGGGCAGATCAAGAAAGCCGTACAGATGATTCTCACGGCCAAACGGCCGATGATCTACACCGGCGGCGGCGTGATCCTGTCGGACTCGGCCGCGGAGTTGAATCAACTGGTCGACATGCTGGGCTACCCCTGCACCAACACGCTGATGGGCCTGGGTGCCTACAAGGCGTCCGATCGAAAATTTGTCGGCATGCCCGGCATGCATGGCACCTATGAAGCCAATCTGGCGATGCAGAACTGCGACGTGCTGGTCGGCATCGGTGCGCGCTTTGACGATCGGGTCATCGGCAACCCGGCGGATTTCGCCAAGCATGCGCGCCAGATCATCCATATCGATATCGACCCTTCGTCGATTTCCAAGCGGGTCAAGGTCGACGTGCCGATCGTGGGCGACGTCAAGGAAGTGATGCAGGAATTGATCCGCCAGATTTCGGCGTCCGAGATCAAGCCTGACGCGAAAGCGCTGGCCAACTGGTGGGAGCAGATCGAGGAATGGCGCAGCAAAGACTGCCTCAAGTACGATCGTGCGAGCGACAGGATCAAGCCGCAGTTCGTGATTGAAAAGTTGTGGGAACTCACCGGTGGCGACGCCTATATCACCTCGGATGTGGGTCAACACCAGATGTGGGCCGCGCAGTTTTACCATTTCGACAAACCGCGCCGCTGGATCAATTCCGGCGGCTTGGGCACCATGGGGGTGGGGCTGCCCTATGCGATGGGCGTGCAGATGGCGCATCCGGATGCGACCGTGGCCTGCATCACCGGCGAAGGTTCGATACAGATGTGCATTCAGGAGCTGTCGACCTGCAAGCAATACCGCTTGCCGGTCAAGGTGCTGAGCCTCAACAACGGCTATCTCGGCATGGTGCGCCAGTGGCAGCAGATCGAGTACGGCAGTCGCTACTCCGAATCCTACGTCGAAGCGCTGCCGGATTTCGTCAAGCTGGCCGAAGCCTACGGGCATGTCGGCTTGCAGATCACCAAGCCGGGCGACGTTGAGGGGGCGATTCGCGAATCCCTGAAACTCAAGGACCGCACGGTATTCATGGATTTCCTGACCGACCCGAAGGAAAACGTGTGGCCGATGGTGCAGGCCGGCAAGGGTCTGAGCAGCATGCTGCTGGGTTCGGAGGAGTTGTGATGCGACACATCATTTCGATTCTTCTGGAAAACGAGGCCGGTGCCCTGTCGCGCGTGGCCGGGTTGTTTTCGGCTCGCGGCTACAACATCGAAACCCTGACCGTGGCGCCGACCGAGGATGTTTCGTTGTCGCGCATGACCATCGTCACCAAGGGGTCGGACGACGTGATCGAGCAAATCACCAAGCACCTGAACCGCCTTATCGAGGTCGTCAAGGTGGTCGATCTGTCCGACGGGGCACACATCGAGCGTGAATTGATGCTGGTGAAAGTACGCGCCACCGGCAAGGAGCGCGATGAAATGAAACGCATGGCGGAAATTTTCCGTGGTCGCATCATCGATGTCACCGACAAGACCTACACCATCGAACTGACCGGCGATGTGGCCAAGCTTGACGCATTCATCGAGGCGATCGACCGTGCCCTGATACTCGAGACCGTGCGCACCGGCGTGTCCGGCATCGGTCGCGGCGAGCGTGTACTAAAGGTCTGAGTTTTTTGACGCGGGCAGGCGAAAGGCAGGCGGAATAGAATCCGTGTCCCTTGCCGCGCAATCCGCGAACCCCGCGTCTGACGACGTTCATTCACCAGAGAGGAGATTTTCATGAAGGTTTTTTACGACAAGGACGCCGACTTGAGCCTGATCAAGGGCAAGAAGATATGTATCGTCGGTTACGGCTCGCAGGGCCATGCGCATGCGCAGAATCTCAACGATTCCGGTGTCAAGGTGGTGGTTGGTGTGCGCAAGGGTGGGCCGTCGTGGGACAAGGTAAAGAAGGCCGGTCTCAAGGTGGCCGAGGTGGCAGAAGCGGTCAGGGGCGCCGATTTCGTCATGATGCTGATGCCCGACGAGCATATCGCCGCGACCTACAAAACCGAGGTCGAACCGAACATCAAGAAGGGCGGCACGCTGGCTTTTGCCCACGGCTTCAATGTGCACTACGGCCAGGTGGCGCCGCGTGCCGATCTGGACGTGGTGATGATCGCACCCAAGGCACCCGGCCATACCGTGCGCTCGACCTACGCGGCCGGCGGCGGCGTACCGATGCTGATCGCGATTCACCAGAACCCCAGCAAGAAGGCCCGCGATCTCGCGCTGTCTTACGCGGCGGCGATCGGTGGCGCGCGCGCCGGCGTGATCGAGACCAACTTCCGCGAAGAGACCGAGACCGACTTGTTCGGTGAGCAGGCGGTTTTGTGCGGCGGTACTGTGGAACTGATCAAGACCGGTTACGAAGTTCTGGTCGAAGCCGGCTACGCGCCCGAGATGGCCTATTTCGAATGCCTGCACGAGTTGAAGCTGATTGTCGACCTGATCTACGAAGGCGGCATCGCCAACATGAACTACTCGATTTCCAACAATGCGGAGTACGGCGAGTATGTCACCGGCCCGCGCATCATCACCGAAGAGACCAAGAACGTGATGCGCCAGGTGTTGAAGGATATCCAGACCGGTGAATATGCCAAGAGCTTCATCCTCGAGAACCGTGCTGGCGCACCGACGCTGCTGTCGCGGCGCCGCCTTGGCGCCGAGCATTCGATCGAGATCGTGGGCGAAAAACTGCGGGCGATGATGCCGTGGATCAAGCAAAAGGCGCTGGTCGACCGTTCGCGCAACTAAGCTTGAAGCAGGCGAATTGGGGCGACCCGGCATCATGCCCCAGGCGCAAGCACGCGTTCGGGGCTTCGGAAGGCGCAGCGCGTACGCTGCGAATCTCCGGCTGCCGTGCCCTGGATCAGCCAAAAGGCGCCGGTCGACCGTTTGCGCAACCGATCGTGCAGCACCGAATCCGCCGGCAAGAGCGATACATCTTGCGTATGTCGCAATGCCCGCTCACAAGGCGGGCATTGCGCATTGCTGCCTGCCGCAACGGGCGCGTCGGGCATAATGCGTTGTTGACCGCCGGAGCGCAACGCCATGAGAAAAGTTCTGACACTGATCGCCTGGTCGTTGCTCGCAGCCTGCGGCGACAAACTGCCGGAATCGAAAGCGGCCAGGGAAATCGGCAATATCCCCAGGCAGACCGTTGACAGGGCGACCACCGGCGTAGACGCTGCCATCGAGCAGGGTGCGCAGCGCATGAAGGAAGAAGACAAAAAGTGATGCTCCGCACCGCAAACCGGTTATCAGCCGCAATGCATGGCATTGCGCCAGACGCTTGCCGTTCGCCGGAGGCGCACTGATGGCACAGGGCGATTCCCCGCCGGACATCGGGCGCACCCGCATGCTGCGGCGGCGCGGGGTGTATTTGCTGCCCAACGCCTTCACCACCGCCTGCCTGTTCTGTGGCTTCTATGCCATCGTTCAAGCCATGGCGGGCGACTACGAGCGCTCGTGCATCGCGATCTTCGTCGCGATGGTGATGGATTCGCTCGATGGTCGCGTGGCACGCATGACCCACACGCAAAGCGACTTCGGCGCCCAGTACGACAGCCTGGCCGACATGGTGTCTTTCGGCGCGGCGCCGGCACTGATCGTCTACAAATGGGGCCTGGAGCCGTTCGGTCGCTGGGGCTGGTTCGCCGCGTTCGTATACTGCGCCGGTGCCGCACTGCGCCTGGCGCGCTTCAACACCAATATCGACGTGGTCGACAAGCGGTTCTTCCAGGGCATGCCCAGCCCCGCAGCGGCGGCGCTGCTGATCGGCTTCGTGTGGCTGGCTGACGACAACAAGTTTCCGCTTGACGACTACTACCTGCGCTATGTCGGCTGGGTGATCGCCCTTTACGCCGGCATCACCATGGTGTCGTCGGTGCCGTTCTACAGTTTCAAGGACATCAGCCGCACGCGGCGTGTGCCGGTGGTGGTGATCTTCCTGATCGCCATCGCGTTGTTCGTGATCTCGTCCTACCCGCCGTTGACCCTGTTTGTGTTGTTCGTGGCCTACGGTCTCTCGGGGTATGTGGTGTGGCTGTGGAACCTGTCGCGAGGCAGGCGTGCCGGCGACATTCTCAGGAAACCGCCGCCAGCTTGAGCAAAACCCAGGCACGACCCGGGTGCGGCGCAAGCGCTCAAATGCGAAAGACGTGCCGGGCTTCCGACTGCAGCGCCGGCCCGGTGACCTCGACCTGGCGCATGCCGTGCGCCATCACCTCGCGGCAGGAAAGCAGCAACTCGTCGCCCTCCGGGCCGCCCAGTTTGCGCATGCTGTCGATCGACAGGGCGTAAACCACGCGGCGCACCCCGCCCCAGTAGATGGCGCCGGCGCACATGGCGCACGGCTCGCCGCTGGCATAGACCGTACTGCCGGCGAGTGTCGCGGCAGCGAGATTGTGTGTCGCTGTACGCATCAGGTTGGTCTCGGCGTGCCCGGTGCAGTCGCGCTCCGAGGTCTGCGTGTTCTGCGCGACCGCAAGCACCCGTCCGTCAGCCCCGACCAACAGTGCACCGTAGGGCATGTTGCCGGCATCGCGCGCCTGCGCCGACAAGGCGATGGCGGCGCGCAGGTGCATGGCATCAGCCTGGTTGAGCGTCGCTTCCATCTCGCCGGCAGTTTCCATCGCGAGCGCCGTTATTTGCGATCGAGAAACGCCGCCAGGGCGGCATCGTGTTCCGGGGTGTGGTGCGCGATGGCCTGAAACGCCGCCGACATTTCGAGCAGGCTGTCCAAGCGCATGTGCTGGCCTTCGCGCAACAGGCGCTTGGCCATGCGCAACGCCGGTCCCGGGTTGGCGGCGATGCGCGCAGCCAGTGCGCCCGCCTCTGCCAGCAACTGGTCGGGCGCAACCACGCGTGAAACCAGGCCGCAGGCGAGCGCGGCGGCGGCATCGATGGTGTCGCCGGTGAAGGTGAGTTCGGCCGCCTTCGACATGCCCACCACCCGTGGCAGCAGCCAGGCACCGCCGTCGCCGGGAATGATGCCCAGCTTGACGAAGCTCTCGGCGAACTTTGCCGTCGACGAGGCGATGCGGATGTCGCACATGCAGGCCAGGTCGCAACCGGCGCCGATGGCCGCGCCGTTGACCGCCGCGATGCTCGGCACATCGAGGTTATAGAAGGCCAACGGAATGCGCTGGATGCCGGCGCGATAGCCGTCGGCGATCTCGCGCGCCGAGCCGCTGGCGATCCCGGTCTTGTCGCGCATGTCCTTGACATTGCCACCGGCACAAAATGCGCTGCCGGCGCCGGTGAGAATCACCACCTTGACCGACATGTCGGCGCGCACCCGTTCACAGGCTGCCACCACCTCGGCCCATTGCGCGGGCGTCGACAGTGCGTTGCGCTCTTCGGGTTTGTTGAGCGTGAGGGTGACAACACCCCCGGATTGTTCATATTTGACGAAGTCCATGCTGGTCTTCCTTCAGGCGCTTCTGGTTGATCGATGGGTCGGGTCAAACGCTCTCGCCGGCAAAAAGTGCGAGTCGTACCCTTACTCGGCCTTGGCGCCGGATTCCTTGATCGCCTTGGCCCAGCGCGGCATCTCGGCGCGGATATAGGCGGCATACTCGCCTGGCGTACTGCCCAATACATCCGCCCCCTGGCCTGCCAGGCGCGCGCGCACGCCGGCATCCTGCATGGCCTTGTTGATCTCGGCATTCAGGCGCGTCACGATCTCGGCTGGCGTGCCGGCCGGCACCACCACGCCCTGCCAGGCGGCGGCGTCGAAGCCGGGCAGGCCGGACTCGTTGAAGGTCGGCAGGTCAGGCAGCACCTGCGAGCGCTTGGCGCTGGTCACCGCGATGGCGCGCAGACGGCCGTCCTTGATGTAGGGCAATGCGGTATTGATGGTGTCGGTCATGAATTGCGTTTGCCCGGCCGCCAGGTCGACCAGACCCGGTGCGCTGCCCTTGTAAGGCACATGCTGGGTCGACAGGCCCATCTGCGCCGACAGCATGGCGCTGGCCAGGTGCGTGATGGTGCCGCTACCCGAAGATGAGTAGTTGACTTGCCCGGGTTTTGACTTCACCAGGTCGACGAATTCCTTCATGTTCTTCGCCGGCACTGCCGGGTTGACCACCAGCACCATCGGTATGGCCGCAGTCAATACCACCGGCACGAAATCCTTCAAGGTGTCGTAGCTGGCCTTGCCGTACAGCGCCGGATTGATGACGATCGCCGAGGTATTGTAGAAAATCGTGTAACCGTCGTTGGGTGCCCTGGACGCCAGCTCGGCGCCGATGTTGCCACCGGCGCCCGGCTTGTTGTCGACCAGCACCTGCTGACCCAACTGCTCGCCAAGCTTTTGCGCCAGGACGCGCGAGACGATGTCGGTCGGTCCGCCCGGCGGGAATGCCAGGATCATGCGAATCGGCTTTGAGGGCCAGCTTTGGGCCTGCGCCAGCGTCGCGCAGGTGATGCCGATGGTGATGCCAAGGATGCGGGTCCAGCGATACATTGAAGTCTCCGTCGATACGTTGTGGTTTTCAAAAACTTGGCGTCCCGGCTTTTGCATGGGACGATGCCGCAGGCATGGATTCAGGCGTCGAAACGGTCCAGCACCGTACCGGGACCGCGTTCGAGTTGTGCGTATGTGCGGCCATCATGGACCTGGATACCGTTGACCCAAACGCCGTGTACGCCGCGGCTCTCGCGCACCATGCGCGAGCCGCCACCGGGCAGATCGGCCAGCGCCAGCGGCTTCGAGATGCCAACCTGTGCCGGATCAAACAGCAGCATGTCGGCCGGTGCACCAGGTGTGAGCCTGCCGCGCTCTGGAATGCGGAAGCGTGCCGCCGGGTCGCTGGTGAGGCGGCGAATCCCCTCCTGCAATGTGAAGGCGCCGGTCTGGCGCACCCAGTGCGCCAGAAAATGCAGGCCGAAGCCGGCATCGCACATGTAAAGCAGGTGCGCACCGGCGTCCGACAGCGTGATCACGCTGGCGCGGTGCTTGAGCAAGGGCGTCACACCGGCATCGACATTCTGGAAAAACTTGCCGACGAAATGGGTGCGCAGGTCTTCCTTGAGCGCGAGATCGAAAAAAGCATCCAGCGGGTCGCAACCCAGTTTGCGGCCCAGGGCGGCAATGGTCAGGCCTTCGAGCGCAGCATGCTCGGGCAGCGCGGTCAGGCTGACTTCGAGGCGCTCCCAGTTGCCCAGGAACAGGATGCCGTTCTTCGGGCTTTTCAGGTTGGCGCGAAATGCGGCACGAAATGCCGGATCCGCATATACCTTCTTGAGGCCGCTAGGGTCGGCGCCGTTGATCGCATCGAAGGCGCTGTGCGACAAGAGCGCATACGGATCGTTGAGGGTGAAATCGAACGACAGCGGCTGGCAACTGGTGAGGATGTAGACCTCATTGCCGCGATCAATCGCCGCAGCGCATTGATCGTAGTAGCCCAGCGCGCGCTCGGGCGCGGCTTCGTTGTACATGGTCAGCACCGTCGATATATACGCCGGGCGCCGGGTCGCGGCGGCGATCGATTCCATCACCGCGGGGGTTGCGCGAGAACCGGTCGCGCTCATGAAGACGCCGCGACCGACATCTCCCAGCACGCCGGTGAGCGCACGCAGCTCGGTCTCGCTCGCGATGGTCGAAGGCATCGGCCTTCCGGCATAGCCGCTGTGGTTGGGCGAGAACGACGACGCGAAGCCGATCGCGCCGGCGTCCATCGCCACCCGCACTTCGCGGCGCATCGCCGCAAGTTCGTCGGCGCTCGCCTCGGCGCGCTCGGACGCCGCCTCGCCCATGACCGCGGTACGAATCACCGAGTGCCCGGCGAACACCGCTGTATTCAAATACGGCGCGGTACGCCGCAACAGCGCCATGTACTCGGGAAAGCTTTCGAATTCCCAATTGACGCCGGTCATCAGCGCCTGCAGGTCCATGCCTTCGACCACCGACAGGTTCTTCATCATGGTTTCGCGCATCGGTGCCGGGCAGGGCGCCACGCCAAAGCCGCAATTGCCGATCACCGCGGTGGTCACGCCGAGCGCGGGCGAGGGCGACATGCTGCGGTCCCAGGTAATCTGTGCATCGTAATGCGTATGCAGATCGACAATCCCGGGCATCAGGGCCAGCCCGCCGGCGTCAACCGTCTGTCGCGCGCCTGCAGTGGCGCGGCCGATCAGGCTGATACGACCGGCGTCAACGGCGACATCGGCTTGATGCGGCGGGTTGCCCAGGCCGTCAAATACCTGGGCGCCACGGATGATGAGATCGTGCATGACTATGCTCCATTACAAAACCAGGATTATCGCCTGCCGGGCGAGTTCGGTTTTGCTGGGCCGCAGTCGCTACCGCGCGCCGGTCCATGGCAGGTGAACATCGCCCAACCCGAGGTTCGCACAGGCGCGCGCAAACCGGGCGGCGCGCGCCGTCGCCGCTACCTCGAACAGCACGCGGTCGGCTGCGGCACCGCCTGCAAGCGCGCGCTCGATCGGGCTGGCCCAGTCGCCGCACACCTGCAAATAGCTTGGCCACCAAGCGGTCACGCTGGCCTGAGGCGCGGCATTGATTGGATGGGCGCGAAGGGACGCAAAAGCCGATGTGGTCATGTCCGCAGGAGGCGAGTCAGGCGAGTCAGGCGAGCCACGCGAATATACCCGGCCGCACCGAAAAACAACACCGCGCTTGCATGACATCGGGAAACCCGCTACATTCGCGCCCTATGGCTCGCAACTCTTCACCCATCTTCGCCATTGCCCCGATTTACGGCAGCCCCGCGCTCATGCGCGTCCTGGGCCTGCTGCTGCGCCCCGCGCGCTAAAAACCCTCCCCACAATTCGGTCGCAGTACGCGCACAAAGCGCCGTGAGGTTCTTTGTCTGCCAGCGGCACTGCGTCCGGCCCCGATTTGCAACCACCCCTGAAGGAGACCGCCATGAGCAGCGACAAATTGATCATATTCGACACCACCTTGCGCGACGGCGAGCAAAGCCCCGGCGCATCGATGACCAAGGAGGAGAAGATGCGCATCGCGCGCCTGCTCGAAAAACTCAAGGTCGATGTGATCGAAGCCGGCTTTCCGGCATCCTCCAACGGCGATTTCGAAGCGGTCAAGGCGATCGCCAACACCATCAAGGACTCGACCGTCGCCGGACTGTGCCGGGCGAACGATCGCGACATCCAGCGCGGCATCGACGCGCTCAAAGGAGCGAAGTCGTGGCGCGTGCATACCTTCATCGCGACCTCGGCCCTGCACATGGAGAAAAAGCTGCGCATGAGCCCGGACCAGGTGTTCGAGCAGGCCAAACTGGCGGTGCGCTACGCCCGCAACCAATGCCCGGATGTCGAGTTCTCGCCCGAGGATGGCTACCGCTCCGACATGGATTTCCTGTGCCGCGTGATAGAAGCCTGCATCAACGAGGGTGCCGCCACGATCAACGTGCCCGATACCGTCGGTTACGCAGTGCCCGAACTGTATGGCGAGTTCTTCAAGACCCTGCGCACCAGGATTCCGAATAGTGACAAGGTCGTCTGGTCCGCACATTGCCACAACGACCTCGGCATGGCGGTGGCCAATTCGCTGGCGGCGGTTACCATGGGCGGCGTGCGCCAGGTCGAGTGCACCATCAACGGTCTGGGCGAGCGCGCCGGCAATACCTCGCTCGAAGAACTGGTGATGGCGATCAAGACGCGGCACGATTTCTTCAAGCTCGAGACCCGCATCGACACCACCCAGATCGTCCCGGCTTCACGCCTGGTCTCGCAGATCACCGGCTTTGTGGTGCAGCCCAACAAGGCGGTGGTCGGCGCCAATGCCTTCGCCCACGCCTCCGGCATTCACCAGGACGGCGTGCTCAAGGCGCGCGATACCTACGAGATCATGCGCGCCGAAGACGTGGGCTGGAGCGCCAACAGAATCGTGCTGGGCAAGCTCTCCGGGCGCAGCGCCTTCCGCCAGCGCCTGGAGCAACTCGGTATCGAGCTCGAAGCCGAAGCGCAACTCAACGAGGCCTTTGCCAGGTTCAAGGACCTGGCCGACAAGAAGGCGGTGATCTTCGACGAAGACATCCAGATGCTGTTCGCCGACCACAATGACGACGAAACCGGCGAGCACTACAAGCTGATCGCCATGAAGCAGTCGAGCGAAATGGGCGAAAAGCCGCAGGCCAGCGTGACCCTGACCGAAGCCGGCGCCGAGCGCAAGGCCGAAGCGCAAGGCTCGGGACCCGTGGACGCCACCTTCAAGGCCATCGAGAGCATTGCCAGGAGCGAGGCCGAACTGGTGCTGTACTCGGTCACGGCGGTCACCCAGGGTACCGATAGCCAGGGTGAAGTTACCGTGCGATTGTCAAAGGCCGGGCGTATCGTCAACGGTGTCGGCGCCGACACCGACGTGATCGTTGCCTCCGCACGGGCTTATGTGAGCGCGCTCAACAAGCTGTTCGACAAGAGCGAGCGGTTGAATCCGCAGACCAGCGGCACGGTTTGAGCCGTTGTTATCCCAAGACTGAACAGCACTGACCGATTGCAAGTGTATTGACGCCGGCGGGCCGGGCGATCCTCACCCGCCGGCTAACCCCGGGCGCGACGCCAAAAGTGGCGCGCCCGGGGCGCATCGCATCTCTCACCTTGCAGCAGTGTGGATATGCGGGCTATTGAAGTACGCGCTTGGTTTGCGCGAGACCCAAAAAAACGCGGACCTCAGTCCGCGCGGGGCGTGCGGTGGCCGTGGCCGATCAGGAGATTCTGCGCCGGTGCGATGCACCGACCACGACCAGCAGGCCGGCCAGCATCATCGCGATTTCGGAAGGCTCCGGTACCGCCAGGGCAAACATTTGCTGCGCGATGACACTATGCGCTGCGGTGGTCGGGTGGATGCCGTCCCAGAACAGCGAGGTGGCGCAATTGCCTATGGCCCCGCATGCGTCGGTCGTGTTGGTGAAGCCGCTTGCCGCGGCGAGTGTGATCAGATTGGCAATATCGAAAATCTGCACGCCCGTTTCCCCGGCAAGGCGCGTCATCAAGGCTCCGTTGAGCGAGCCCGAGATGAGCGAACCCAATTGCGATCCGGTCAGGCCGGATGCGGTGAAAGGCACGACGCTAAGCGCTGGGGTAAGACCGACATTGGGCGTATTCCAAACGATGATGTTTTGCGCACCCCCCGCCTGTAATTGGTCGACGATGGTACCGATGTCATTCGCATACTGTGACGACGCTGCACCCGTGGTCGATCCGATCACGCCGAAATCCGATTGCCCCACCAGTGCTCCAAACGTCGCGCGCACGTTGTTGCCGCCGCCTGCCACGACAAAGAGCGCATTGGCTGGTAGCGGGCCTGGATTGGCAGCAAGGTAAGCGTTGGCCTGTGTTTTCAGGCCTGGAAGGGGAAATTGCGGAAAAGACGGATGCAATACCTGATCGGTACCGGAAAGAGCCCCTCCGTGTGCGTAGTTCGTGCCACCGGCGTTGGACGGGCTGAGTGGCACACCGAGCATTCCCGCAAATTGTGTGGACCAGACCGCCCCATTTGAATAGGTAGCAAAGGGATTGCTTAACGTACCACCGAATTCGCGGTAGGTTTGTGCCGGAATGTAGGAATTGCCAAAAGCCGGTAAGGCCGTTTGCCCGGCAGCCGAGCCGATCAAGGGATGCAGCGTGTTGTTGCCACTGTCTGAAAGACTGTCACCAAAAATGACCAGGCTCGAATACGGTAGGGCCACCACCGCTTGCGCAGAAGTCGCAAACACCAGGCTAACGGCGGCAAGAATCAGATTGATCGAACGGGCTTTCATAGTGTCTCCGCAGCGCTGTTAAGTTCGTTGTGCATTTCCGGCTGCTCCCGAAAATTCCTTGGAACGAACGATATTAGAACTATCTGTCGTTGGTCAGCCAGTATGACGCCGCTAGTCAGTTGCGTCAATCAGGGCGGATTGCTCGAAATGGCTTACCTCTCCGACGAAAACGCAACGAACTAGCGTGGCGAAAGGGTTTTATGCCTTTGTCATCAACTTTTTATGATCTTGCGCGAACCGCGTGCACCACACCCGCACCAGGGCTCACCTTTCTCGTTAAAGTGTTGCTTTTGGAACAACTCAGTGATGGAGATCAAAAATGTCAAAGATTGTGAAATTATCCGGGGCGCGCAAAGCCACACCTGCGCTGATCGCGCCGGCCGAACGCGAAGCGCGCGTCAACCTGGCCGCCTGCTACCGCCTGGCGGCGCACTATGGCTGGACCGACCTGATCTACACCCATATTTCGGCGCGTGTACCCGGACCGGACGAGCATTTTCTACTCAATCCCTTCGGCTTCATGTTCGATGAGATCACCGCTTCCAGTCTGGTCAAGGTCGATCTCGACGGCAACATCGTCGACCCGTCGCCGCACCGCATCCACCGTGCCGGGTTTGTGATCCACAGCGCCATCCACGCGGCGCGGCCGGATGCCGGCTGTGTGATCCACTCGCACACGCGTGCCGGCATGGCGGTCTCGATGATGAAATGCGGGCTTTTGCCGCTGTCGCAGCATGCGATGCTGTTTCACGAAAAAGTGGCATATCACGCAAGCGAAGGCTTCGCGCTGGATCTTGAGGAACGTGCGCGCCTGGTGGACGACATGGGAGACAAGCCGGTGATGATCCTGCGCAACCACGGCACCCTGGTTGCCGGCGAAACGGTGGCGCAGGCGTTTTCGATGATGTGGCATCTGGAAAAAGCCATGCAGGCGCAGATCGACGCCTTGGCCAGTGACAAGAAGCTCACCTACCCGTCAGAGGCGGTGGCCACGCAGATCGCCGGCCACGGTTTTACCAAGGCGAAGATCGAGCAATACGCCGATGGTGCGAGTCCGCTCGGCCGGCTCGAATGGCCTGGCCTGTTGCGCATGCTCGATCGCATGGATGCTTCGTTTCGCGATTAACCGTCTGCCGCTTTGCCGCTGCCAGGGTAGGCAGCGCCTGCAAGGCGCGCGGCCGTGGCGGAGCTAGCTGCTTGCCTGGCGTGGTGCTGCGCGCGGCTTGGCCGCCAGCCAATCTCGCAGGGTCGCATACACCGCGGCACTGCCGAGCAGATCGAAGTGACCAAGCCCGTAGCAGATGCTCATGCGTGACGCCGGTATCGCCAGCGTCAGAGCCGGGTTGTCGTGCTGGCCCAGCGCGCTCCTCACCGGTACCAGGCCATCGCCCGGCAACCGTGCCGGAACCGGCCCGGCTTTCGCGCGCTTGGTGGCTGCCAGTGCGTAACAGCGCACCCGCGCGGGCAAGGGTACGGGCTTGCGCGCGTCGGGGGAATGATGTTCCGCAACTTCCTGCCAGTCGCCATCTGTCAGGTTGCCGTGGCGCAGGTCCTTGACGCCGGCGCTGCGAATCTTGGCCAGGCGCGCGAACGGCGCGGTGTAGGGGCTGATGCCCGCCAGCAGGTCAACCCTGTTGCCGGCGCGTTCGAGTGGTGCACCGTGGTGCGGCGTGCCCAGGAACACCAGCGCGTCAAGTTTCTTGAGCCAGCCGGCGCGCGCCTGTTTGGCGTAGTGGCAGGCGCTGCGCGACACCAACCCGCCCATGCTGTGGCCAACGATCACCAGTTCGTCGAGCGGCACCGGCCATGCCGCCTGCACCTGCTGCAGCAGTGCTGCGAAGGCGCGGCCGTTGGTCGAGACATGCAAGCCGGTGTTGTAGTGCAGGTAGAGCGCGGTGTGCCCAAGTTCGGCGGCCAGCGCGGCGCCGTGGTCATGGCCGTCGCGCTTCCATTGCAGGTCGTTCATGCACAGGCCGTGCACCAGCACCAGAACTTTGCCGGAGGCCTGCGGCATCGCCTGGGCCAGGGCGGCACGGCTCAACTCAAGTGCTGTGCCGCAGCGTCGCAGTTGCATGTGGATCGCCAGCGGGTTGTTGGTGGCGGCCAGGTAGTCGCCCAGCACGCCGTTCAGCGCCGCCAGCACCGACTCGCGTCGCGGCCACGAACGAGTCTTGCCGAGCAGCGGCGTCAGTTGCGAAAGCGCCACGTCCAGGCCAAAGCCGACCGCGCGGGTGACGCCGCGCACGCTGCGATAAACCAGGCCGGAGATGCCGCCGGTTCCACCGCTTGGCGCGCGACCCACCGGCGGCGCCAGGTCGGCGATGTTGCGGTGCATGTCTTCAACCAGATCGGTGATGCCAGCCACCGCGTCGATCGCCAGGCGGCTGGCACCACGCAGGTCGGCGAAACCGGCAACCGGGTCGGGTTGCGGTGCTTCTGCGCGCCTCAAGCGCAGTGCCTGCGCGCGACTTCGTTGGCCGGCGTTTGCCGATGCGCCTTGGCCGAGAGTCTCACCTGGCGCGCTCGCGTCGCCACACCTCGAAGGCCGCGCGGGTCGCCGCGTTCGGCGGATAGGTGCCAGGCAATGCGGCACCCGCCTGGATACGTTCGAGCAGGAAGGCTTCCATCACTTCCTGCTCGGCGGCGTCGCGCGCGACTTCGTCGGCCAGGTGTTGCGGAATTACCGCGACACCTTCCTCATCACCGACGATGATGTCGCCGGGATACACCGCGACACCGCCGCAGCCAATCGGCACGTTGAGATCGATCGCATGATGGTGAATCAGGTTGAGCGGGGCGCTGCCACCCGCGCAGTAGACCGGAAAGTCCATGGTGGCGATCTGGCCGCTGTCGCGCACCGGGCCGTCGGATACAAGCCCGGCGGCGCCGCGCATCATCAGGCGGGTGGTGAGGATCTCGCCGCCGGATGCAACCCGGGTTTCGCCGCGGCAGTCGAGCACCAGCACATGGCCGGGCGGCACCGATTCGATGCCCTTGCGTTGCGGATGCTCGGGATTGTCGAAGGCGCTGATCTGGTCAAGATCTTCGCGCGCGGGAATGCTGCGCATGGTGAAGGCCGGACCCACCAGGTTGCCGCAGGTGGGCTCGGTCAGGCGAGTGATGTTCTGGACGAACACGTTGCGCAAGCCGCGCTTGAACAACTGGGTGCACAGGGTGGCAACGCTGACCTTGCGCAAAAGCGCCAGGGTTTTCGGTTTGAGTGCGGCAGGCGTGGTTTTGCTGGATGGCAGTTTTTTTGACATGCGACATTCTACGGCCATCATCGGTCGCCGGCGGGCGGCCGACGCTGGCGCGAAAGTGTCGCCTCTATTTGCTCATGCTGATCGAGGAAAAATTCTGGAACCAGTTCTGCGCCTGCACGAAACCCTTGACCTTGGAGGACATGGCGCGTGCGTTCACATCATGGGTGACATCGAGAAACAGGTCTTCGGCGACGATCTTCCCGTGGATTTTTTGCAGCGCCAGGGTCTGTTCCGTGGGTTCAAACGCCAGGCGGGCCTGTGTCAGCAGGCCATCCATTTCCTTGCTGTTGTAGTGGCCCCAGTCGGGGCCCTTGGGCGCCACCAGTTCCGACTGGAAATGCCGCACGAAGGCAGTAACCGGATCCTGCGCGAAGAAGGAATAGTTGAGCGCCACGCCGCTGCGCGACAGCGGATCCTTGGCGCCGGCGCGCCGGGCCGGGCTGCCGGCCTGAAAGCTCTCGCAGTTCAGTGCGCTGGTGCCGGCGGTGTCGCGCCGGCTGCGGACTGCGGGCAGCCGTCGGGCAAATGCGGCTTGATGATCGAGGCGCGCGACTGGCCGATCTCGATGAACTGCACGCCTTTGCCCACCACCTCGGACAGATAGACCCACCAGCCGTCTGCACTGGATTGCGCGCACGACACGCCGCACAACAGGAAGCGCGCGCCGACGCTTTCCACCAGTTGCGCACCGCCCCAGGTGCAGAACAGGCCGCGCTCTTCCAGACGTTTGCGCGCCTGGACAATGGTCGAGTACTGCGGCACGACGTCGTCGATCAGGTCGCCCGCCTTGCGGATGTGCGCGGGTGCCTCGGTGGACAAGGTTTCGGCGCCCGCCTGGTGCCACGGAGCAAGCATGAGGGCCAGCGCCAGAGTGAAAAACCTGCAGCGGCCATGCATGCCGGCGGGCAAGTCCGGGAACCGCGGCGATCTTCGCGCTTTCATGGAAACGCGAATTTCGTGCCGTCGTATTCAAGCGGCAGCGCAATCAGACCTGCGGTAAGGCGCAGGGCGATTGTGTGCACCAAGGCCTGAATCTGCGCCGCTACGCGTGGCGCCATTGCCCGCCGCACCGCCTGGCTGTCTTCCAGCCCCAGGGTGCGCAATTCGCCTTCCACCAGCATCACGCAGGCGATCACCTTGAGTTGAGGGTCCACGATTGCCCGTTCAAGACGTGGGCGGCATCGGCGCGCCAGGCGGCAGCCCACGCAAGGCTGGCGATCCGTGCAAGAGAGGTTTGGTTGATTTGGTCCATCGGGCTTGGTCGGTCAGGCAGTTGCCGGTGATGCCGATGTCGGCGGTCGACCTCTGCGCAGTGTATTCGGCTATCGGTGCGCAACCGATTCAGCCAAACAACACCTTCAAGTCTTTGGTGGGCAAGGTCTGCGCCACCCACTTGAATGAGCCGGCGCGCATCGCCAGCGCGGCATCGCGCACCGCGGCCAGGCCCAGGCGCGACAGCGCGCCACCTACGCTCAGGCGCTTGACGCCGGCGGCTTCCAGTTGCTGTACGGTGAGTTCGGGGTCGCCGGAACTCATCACCACGTTGAGCGGTTTCGCTACCCCAGCGGCCACCATGGCGATGGTGTCGAGATCGCGCAGGCCCGGCGCATAGAGCACATCGGCACCGGCCGCCGCGTAGGCGTTGAGGCGGCGAATCGTGTCATCCAGGTCGCGACGGCCATGCAGCAGGTTCTCGGCGCGCGCGGTGAAGGTGAAGGGAAACGGCAAGGCGTGCGCCACTTCGGCCGCAGCGGCCACCCTTTCGACGGCCAGGCCGAAGTCGTAGATCGGCCGCGCCGGATCGCCAGACGAATCCTCGATCGAGCCGCCGACGATGCCCGCTGCGGCCGCGAGGGTGATGATGGCGGCCGCTTCGCGCGGGTCGTCGGCATAGCCGTTTTCCAGATCGGCGTTGATCGGCAGATCGGTCGCTCCGGCAATCAGGCGGCAGTTGGCGATCAGTTCATCGCGGCTGATAGCCAGCGCGCCATCGACGCGGCCCAGCGCATTGGCCAGCCCCTGGCTGGTGGTGGCCATGGCTTCGAAGCCGAGCGAGGCAAACAGCTTCGCGCTGCCGGCGTCCCAGGGGTTGGGCATGACGAAAATGCCGGGGCGCTGGTGCAGGGCCTGGAATTGCCGGGCTCGTTCGAGTTGTGTGCTCATGTCGGGCTTTCCTGATGGGTGCTTGAACTCAACTGAATCGTTGCGGGTGTGCCTGACAAATAGCCGCGCTGTCCGGGTCGCCGTCAAGTACCGATTGTCGCGGTTTCAGCTTTTCGCCTGGCGTGGCGCGATTGCGCTGGCCATCATGTGCATCGTTCAACGACGCTTCCTCGTTTACGCCGGCCAAAATGACGATCCGGGTATCACACTGCCAGCGCCGCATCGGCTGCTGCCTGCGCATGGATTGCCGTTGTGTCAAACAGCGGAACGCTGGCGTCTTCCTGGCTGACCAGTAGCGATACCTCGGTGCAGCCGAGAATGATCGCCTCTGCCTCCTGCGCGACCAGGCTTGCCATGATGCGGCGGTATGCGCTGCGCGACTCGGGCAAGACCACGCCCAGGCAGAGCTCATCGTAAATGATGCGGTGGACCGTGGCGCGGTCTTCCTCGTTGGGTACGATCACCGAGAGTCCGTGACGCGCGCTCAATCGCTGACGGTAAAAATCCTGTTCCATGGTGAAACGAGTGCCGATCAGGCCTACCTTCGAATGCCCCGCCTGCTTGATGCCGGTGGCAGTCGGGTCGGCAATATGCAGCAGCGGGATGCCGACCGCTGCCTCGATGGCGGGTGCCACCTTGTGCATGGTGTTGGTACATAAAACCAGGAAATCCGCCCCTGCTGCTTCAAGCGAACGGGCGGCATCGGCCAGCATTGCCCCGGCGGCCTCCCAGTCGCCGGCGTGCTGCAGGCGTTCAATGTCATGGAAGTCGACGCTGTACAAGACGACCTTCGCCGAATGCAGGCCGCCCAGCCGCTGCTTGATGGTTTGGTTGATCTGGCGGTAGTAGGGAACCGTCGATTCCCAACTCATGCCGCCGATCATGCCGATGGTTTTCAAGGTCGTTCTCCGAGGTTCAATGAGAGGGGCTAGTGCTGCCCATTACCCATAAGTGTTTCAACTTGTATCGGGCGGCCTGAGAGAAAAGCCGAGGCAGAGTATTTGCAGGACCGCATAACCCTGCCACATGAGTTGGTGCCCCGGGGGCGGGTGTTCGACCGAGGAGCTATGCATGTGTCTCATCTGGAATAAGGGCAAGCAGATCGGTGACGCCAACGTCTACGCCGGCCTGCGAAAGTAGAGTCGTGGCCTGGCCGCGATGGTGCGCTTGATGGTTGAAGAAGTGC
>CAYYFR010000051.1:0-18017 GCA_964470865.1 uncultured Burkholderiales bacterium
CGCCCACTCACCATGCTGCTCGAGATCCGCCACGAGACCATTTACCGTTATTCGATCACGGCCAACTACAGCATCCAATATGCACGCCTGATGCCGCGCAGCGATGCCGGTCAGCGCGTCTTGACTTGGCGCATCGATGCTCCCGGACGACGCTGGCGCCAGACCGATTGCTACGGCAACGTGGTCGACGTGATCTCGGTGGTTGATCAACACGTCGGTATCCGCATCGTTGCGCAGGGGCAGATCGAGACCGCCGACGATCGCGGCCATTTGATTGCGGCCGATTCGGCGGTGCCGGCGCTGGCGTTCGCATTGCCGACCCCGGCCACGGAACCGGACTCGGCGATCAGGGCACTGGCCTTCGAGGCCTTTGGCGAGCGCGCGTCAAACACGATCGGGCGTACCGAATGCGAGCATTTGATGGCTCTGGTCGGCGCGCGGATGACCCCGCGGAACGGCGCGACCGGCAGCCATGCGACCGCTGCCGAAGCATTGGCGCGTGAGGGTGGTACATGTCAGGACATGACGCATGTGTTTCTCGCCGCCTGTCGCGCCGGCGGCGTACCGGCACGCTATGTCAGCGGCTACGTCCTGGATGGCCGCAGCGCGGCCGCCGCGCATGCCTGGGCCGAGGCCTGGATCGCCACGGCACACCGCGGCGCCGGTGCCTGGCTCGGTTTCGACGTGGCGCATCAGCGACTGAGCGGCCCGGAATTGTGCCGCCTGGCGCTCGGACGCGATGAGATGGACGCCGGCCCGCTGCGTGGATCACGGATGGGCGGTGCCGGGGAAGAGTTGACGGTGAGCGTATCGGTGTGCGCTGCGGCCTGAAACCCGCGACGCTGACACGCCGGGGCTCATGCAGCGTTGGCGATGCAAGATGCACCGAAGCGCTCGCCACGCCCCCTCTTGACAGTCCAACCGCCGCTACAATGCGAATCTCAAATCAGCTTCAAACCAAAGCTCGACAATGACTTACTGTGTCGCGATTCGCCTCGATGCCGGACTGGTTTTTCTGTCCGATTCGCGTACCAATGCCGGCGTTGACCAGATCAGCACCTTTCGCAAGATGCACATATTCGATGTGCCCGGTGAGCGCGTCATGGTATTGCTGACTGCCGGCAATCTGGCGGTCAGCCAGGCGGTCGCCAGCGGGCTCAAGGCGCAGATGGGGATTCCCGGCGAGAAAAGCCTGGCTTCCTGCCCGAACATGTTTTCCGCCGCCAAACTGGTCGGCGACGCGGTGCGCAAGGTCTATGCGCGCGATGCCGCGCCGCTCAAGGAATTCGGCATCGAATTTAACGTGAGTGTGATTTTCGGCGGGCAGGTGGGCCGCGAAGAGCCGCGTCTTTTCAACGTTTATTCGCCCGGAAATTTCATCGAGGCCACCACCGAAACGCCTTATTTCCAGATTGGCGAGTCGAAGTACGGCAAGCCGATACTCGATCGGGTCATCGGCGGCGGCTTGAGCCTGGAGGAAGTGGCGAAGTGCGCGTTGATTTCGATGGACTCAACCATCAAGTCGAACCTGTCGGTAGGCCTGCCGCTTGATCTCATGTGTTACGAGCGCGACTCGCTCATGGTAAGCAAGCACAAGCTGATCGACAGCCGCGACGAATACTTCGCTTCGATTCGCGGCCGCTGGGCGGAGCAGTTGAAAAAGGTTTTCAACGAACTCCCCGAGCCTGGCTACTGGAACACGTGAGCCGCGCTACTGGCGCAGGGTTTCGATCAGGTCGGTCTCGATGGCGAGCACCGATTTTGGATTCGACAGGTCGCCACCGTCGATCAGGAACACGTCTTCGGCCCGTTCTCCCAGGGTGGTGATCTTGGCCGTCTGCAGATTGACGCCGTGGCGCGACAAAGTGAGCGCGATGCGATATAGCAGGCCCGGTCGATCGCCGGCGGTGACTGCGAGTATGTAGCGCAAACCCTTTTCATCGGGGCGAATGTTGACCGCCGGCTCGATTGCGAAATGGCGCGCCTGGCGCGAAACCCGACCGGTGCTGGGTGTCTTGAGCGGGCCCGGCGCGGACAGGGCGATGATCAGGTCGCGCTCGACCACTTCGGGCTGGCCATGCGCGCCGGCGTAGTTGCCGGCGCTGTCCAATGCCAGAAATGTGTCGAGCGCATAGCCGTTTCTCGTGGTGTGGATCTTGGCGTCGAGAATGTTTAAGCCCAGGCGCTCGAAAAAGCCGCAAATGCGCGCAAAGAGGTCGGGCTGGTCCTTGACGTAGACCATCACCTCAAGCCCCTCGCCGATCGGCGAGAAGCGCGCCTTGACCACCGGCGTGGTGGAGTTGACGCGGGCCACCAGCGCGCGTGTCTGCCAGGCGATCTCCTTGGCGTCATGGCGCAGGAAATAGGCCATGTCGAGCTGGCTCCACAGCACTTCATGTGCGGTTTCCGAGAAGCCATAGAGTCCGAGGATGCGCAGGGCCTCGGATTGCTTTTCCTGCAGGTCGCTATCGAAGCTGAAACGTCCGCCGGTCTTCTGGTTGCCCAACAGGCGGCGCGTGGCGCGAAACAGGTCTTCGAGCAACTTGCCTTTCCAGGCATTCCACACGCGCGGACTGGTGCCACGAATATCGGCAACGGTCAGGAGATACAGGGCTATCAGGCGCCGTTCATCGCGAACCGTGTCGGCAAAGCGGCGAATGGTGTCCGGGTCGCTCAAGTCCTGCTTTTGCGCCACCGACGACATCGTCAGATGGTGCTCCACCAGGAACACCACCAGTTCAGCATCTTCCCGCGCGATGCCGTGCTGCCGGCAGAAAAGGCGCGCGTCGGCACGTCCGAGCAGAGAGTGATCACCGCCCCGCCCTTTGGCGATGTCATGGAACAGTGCCGCCACGTAGAGCAGCCAATGTCGCTCGAAACTGGCGATCAGGCGCGAGCACATCGGGTACTCGTGCGCGAACTCGAGCATTGTGAAGCGGCGCATGTTGCGCACCACCGTCAGGATGTGTTGATCCACCGTGTAGACGTGAAACAGGTCATGCTGCATCTGGCCGATGATGCGCTTGAATGGCGGCAGGTAGCGCCCGAGGATGCCCCATTGGTTCATGCGGCGCAGTTCATGCACCAGCCCGCGCGGACTTTGCAGGATCGCCATGAACGTGGCGCGATTGATCGGGTTCTTGCGGAATGCCGCATCCATGCGGTTGCGTGAGCGCCACAGTGCGCGCAGGGTCGAGGCGGTCATGCCCTTGAGATCGGCACGTTGCTGCAGCAACTGGAAGCATTCGAGCAGGGCGCCCGGATGGGTCTCGAATACGGTTGGGTCGCTGGCGGCGAGCATGTCGCGTTCGACGTGAAAGCGCTCGTTGATCGGATGCGCCTCGAAGGCCGCGCCGGGAAACAGCTGGCTGGCGATGTTCTGCAGCAGGATGGTGTTCAACTGGATGATCCAGCGACAATTGATGTAATAGCGCTGCATCAACTGCTCGCTGGCGCGCTTCGAAACTGTTGCGGCATGGCCGAAGGCGCTTGCCAACTGGGTCTGATGGTCGAACAGCAGGCGGTCTTCGCGTCGTCCGGCGATCAAGTGCAGCCGCACGCGGATGGCCTGCAGCAGGGTCTCGCGCTTGCCCAGCATCGCAGCTTCGGTGCGCGTGATCACACCGCGCGACGCCAGTTCGCGCCAGTTGGTCCCCAGTTCGGCGGCACGCGCGATCCAAAGAATGACCTGCAGATCGCGCAGGCCGCCGGGGCTTTCCTTGCAGTTCGGCTCCAGGCTGTAAGGCGTGTCCTGATGCTTGGTATGCCGCTGTTCGAGTTCGAGCTTCTTGGCGATGTAGAAGTCGCGTGCATTCATGCGCAGGCGGGTGCCGGCTTCCAGATCGTGGAACTGGCTGTAATCGCCGGCCAGATGGCGCGCCTCCATCAGGGTGGTCTGGACGGTGATATCGGCGGCCGCGAGCGCGAAACATTCCTCAAGTGTGCGGATGCTGTGACCGACTTCGATACCTATGTCCCAAAACAGACCGACCAGCGTTTCCAGCCGGTTCTTGGTTTCGGCTTGTGCGTCGTCCGGCACCAGCAGCAACACATCAACGTCGGAATATGGATAGAGTTCGCCGCGTCCGTAACCGCCGACGGCCACCAGCGTGGCGCGATCGCCTATGCCGACATCGCCCCAAAGCGACGCCAGCACGCGGTCGACCAGCTTGCAATGGGCACGCAGCAACTGGCGCGCCGTACCGCCGTTGCTGAAGGCGTCGAACAGGGACTTGCGGGCGGCTACCAGGTCACGCCTGTAGCCGGTGGCAAGCGGGATCTTGGGGACAGCCGACACGTGGTCGCGCCGGTTCTAGGCGGAAAGCGTCGCCGGCCGGGGCGTAAGCGATGCAACCGCCGCCGGCATCGCCGGCATGCCTGCCGACACCGTCAATACCTCGAACCCGTCCTCGGTCACAAGGACGGTGTGCTCCCACTGCGCCGACAGGCTGTGGTCCTTGGTGACGATGGTCCAGCCGTCGGCGAGTTCGCGAATCTCGCGACGGCCGGCATTGATCATCGGCTCGATAGTGAAAATCATGCCGGGCTTGAGCTCGGCCAGAGTCCCGGGCTTGCCGTAGTGCAGCACTTGCGGTTCCTCGTGGAAGCGGGCGCCGATACCATGGCCGCAAAACTCGCGCACTACGGAAAAGCCGTGCTTTTCGGCGTGGGTCTGGATGACATGGCCGATGTCGCCCAGATGCGCGCCCGGGCGCACCTGGAGAATGCCGGCCCACATGCACTCGAAGGTGACTTCACACAGGCGACGGGCTGCGATCGACGGTTCGCCGACGTAAAACATGCGGCTGGTATCGCCGTGATAGCCGTCCTTGATGGTGGTGATATCCAGATTGACCACGTCTCCCTTTTTCAGGGTCTTGTCACCCGGGATGCCGTGGCAGACCTGGTTATTGACAGAGGTACAGATCGATTTTGGATAGGGCCGATAACCGGGAGGGCAATATCCCAGCGGCGCCGGAATCGTGCCCTGAACATCGATCATGTATTGGTGGCACAGGCGGTCGAGTTCACCGGTGCTGATGCCCGGCCTGACGTGCGGGCCGATGAAATCGAGCACTTCCGCAGCAAGCCTGCCGGCGACGCGCATTTTCTCGATGTCAAGCGGGGTTTTGAGCGAAATGCTCATGTTTGCGAAGCTTCCACGGTTATGTACCCGGCCCAGGGTGCGGGCGGTCCGGGCACGGGTGGCCGGGACATTTGAAAAGTTGACCCCAACCAGCTATAATATCGGGCTACCCGGTGATTTTCAAAGACATTTTCGCTAGTTCGACTTCAAGCCGCGGTGCGAAGCAGCAACTTCGCACCTGATCCATGAGACGGAATAGCCTGATTCCCGCCGGGTAAATTCGCACTCCTGTCATTTTTGGGGTGGCAAGGCGCAAACGGATATGTTCCGTTCGCCCCTGCTGCCGGCGGGAGGAGGCCAACCCTGAAATCGGAGTTAACTGTCATGTCAACCACCATGCGCGAGATGCTGGAAGCCGGCGTCCATTTTGGACACCAGACGCGCTTCTGGAATCCCAAGATGGCGCCATATATTTTCGGCCATCGCAACAAGATCCATATCGTCAATCTCGAGAAGACGCTCGAGCTTTACAACGACGCGATGAAGTATCTGCGTCAACTCGCAGCCAACAAGGGCACTATCCTGATGGTCGGCACCAAGCGTCAGGCGCGCGAAATCGTGGCCGAAGAGGCGCAGCGAGCCGGGGTTCCGTATGTGGATGCACGCTGGCTTGGTGGCATGCTGACCAACTTCAAGACCGTCAAGGCTTCCACCAAGCGGCTCAAGGACATGGAAGTGGCGCTCGAAGCCGGCGATGTCGAGAAAATGTCCAAGAAGGAAGCGCTGTTGTTTACACGCGAGATGGACAAACTGCAAAAGGCGATCGGCGGCATCAAGAATCTCAGCGGCCTGCCGGATGCGATTTTCGTCATTGACGTGGGTTACCACAAGATCGCCATCACCGAGGCCGCGAAGCTCGGCATCCCGGTGGTGGCAGTGGTTGATACCAATCACTCGCCGGATGGCATTGCGCACGTGATTCCCGGCAACGACGATTCCTCGCGTGCGATACGCCTGTATGCACGCGGCGTCGCCGATGCCATCCTTGAGGGCCGGGCGCACACGATCACCGAGATCGTGGCCGCCGGTGGTGATGAGTACGTCGAAGTCGAGGCTTCCTGATTCAGGCGGTGCGTGACCGGCGCCGATTTTTGAAAAAGGGGCTGATTTGCCCCTTTTTTTGAGGTTGTAGTGCGCCGTCCGGACAGCCGCGCCCGCGAGTGCGATTTGCGGAGAAGCCAGCAGCATTGCAGTAACCGAATAACCCCGAATTTTTTCGGATCAGATCAGGATAGAAGGAAATGGCCGCAATTACCGCAGCAATGGTTGGAGAACTGCGCGCGAAAACCGACGCGCCAATGATGGAATGCAAGAAGGCGCTGACCGAGGCCGATGGCGATCTCGACAAGGCCGAAGAGATTCTGCGCGTCAGACTTGGCAACAAGGCCAGCAAGGCGTCGTCGCGTGTTGCGGCCGAAGGAATTGTCGCGGTGAACGTAGCGGCTGACGGCAAGGTGGGGGCGATCGTCGAACTCAATTCGGAGACCGACTTCGTCGCCAAGAATGATGATTTCGTGGCGTTTTCGCAGAACCTGGCTGCTTTGGTTGCAAACACCGATCCGGCAACGGTCGAGGCACTTGCAGCAGCGCCGCTTGAAGGCAGTACGGTTGAGGAGGTGCGCCGCGCGCTGGTCGGGAAGATCGGTGAGAACATGTCGATTCGACGCTTCGCACGGTTTCAGACGGCGGGCAAGTTGACCACCTATGTCCACGGCGGTTCCAGGATCGGCGTTCTGCTTGACCTCACAGGAGGCGACGATCAATTGGCGCGCGATCTGGCGATGCACATTGCGGCGTCCAAGCCAAAGTCGCTGGACGCCGGTGGCGTGCCGGCAGAATTGCTCGCGACCGAACGCCGCATCGCGGTTGAAAAAGCGCGCGAAGAGAAAAAGCCCGACGCGATGATCGAGAAAATTGCCGAAGGCACGGTGCAAAAGTACCTCAAGACCGTGACCCTGCTGGGCCAGGTGTTTGTCAAGGCTGAAGACGGCAAGCAGACCATCGAGCAACTGCTGAAGGCACGCGGCGCAACGGTCAATCGCTTTGCTCTTTTCATCGTCGGTGAAGGCATCGAGAAGAAGACCGCCGATTTTGCCGCCGAAGTCGCCGAACAGATGGCGCTCGCGAAGAAGTAAGCCGAACTTGCCGGTCGCCAGGCCGGCTTACGACCAGCCCCACCCTGAATGCATCGACAATGCCGGATACTCCAAAGTACAAACGATTCCTCTTGAAGCTTTCGGGGGAAGCCTTGATGGGCGAGGATAGCTACGGCATCAATCGCGCCACCATCGAGCGCATCGTAGGCGAGATCGCGTCTGTGGCGCGTCTTAGTGTCGAGATGAGCATCGTGATCGGGGGCGGCAACATTTTCCGCGGTGTCGCACCGGGCGCGCAGGGGATGGACCGCGCCACGGCCGATTACATGGGCATGCTGGCCACCATCATGAACGCCCTGGCGCTGCAGGATGCCATGAAGCAGCAGGGCATCGTGGCGCGCGTGCAATCAGCACTGTCGGTCGAGCAGGTGGTCGAGCCCTACATCCGCAACAAGGCATTGCGCTATCTCGAGGAGGGCAAGGTCGTGATTTTCGCCGCCGGCACAGGCAATCCCTTCTTCACCACCGATACGGCGGCGGCCTTGCGCGCCTCCGAGATGGGCGCGGAAATCGTTCTCAAGGGCACCAAGGTTGACGGCGTATACACCGACGATCCGAACAAGAACCCGGACGCGCGCAAGTACGACACCATCACGTTCGATGAAGCGATTACGAGGCATCTGAAGGTCATGGATGCCACCGCGTTTGCCCTGTGCCGCGACCAGCGGTTGCCGATAAACGTGTTTTCAATTTTCGCGTCGGGCGCCTTGAAGCGCATCGTGATGGGCGAAAACGAAGGTACACTAGTTCACGTTTGACCCAAATTGCCAGAGGCCAGCGATGACGATTGCCGACATTCGTAAGGCGACCGAGCACAAGATGCAGAAGTCGATCGATGCATTCAAGAACGATCTGGCAAAAGTGCGCACCGGACGCGCGCACGCGGGCATCCTCGATCACGTACAGGTCGACTATTACGGCTCAGCCATGCCGATTGGCCAGACCGCGAACATCAATCTGATCGATGCGCGCACCATCGGTGTCCAGCCCTGGGAAAAGAAAATGATTTCGGTGATCGAGAAGGCGATCCGCGACGCCGATCTGGGGCTCAACCCCTCCACCACCGGTGACGTTATCCGCGTACCCATGCCGGCGTTGACGGAGCAAAGGCGCAAGGAGCTGGTCAAATTGGTCAAGGGTGAAGGTGAGGACGCCCGCATCGCGGTGCGCAACCTCAGGCGCGACGCCAACGAACAGATGAAAAAACTGCTCAAGGACAAGGTTGTTTCGGAGGACGACGAACGCCGCGGCCAGGACGAAGTTCAAAAGCTCACCGATCGCTTCATCGGCGAGATCGACAAGCTCCTGGTGACCAAGGAAGCGGAGATCATGGCGGTGTGAAGACCGTCACTGCGCCTTTCAACGATCAGGGGGCCCGCTGCCGATGAGTTCGACTCAATCCATTCCCGCAGTGTCGTCAGTTCCCCGGCATGTCGCCATCATCATGGACGGCAATGGCCGGTGGGCGACGCGGCGATTCTTGCCAAGGGTGGCCGGGCACCAGCGCGGTGTGGAGGCGGTGCGCGAGGCGGTGCGGGCGAGCGTCGAGCGTGGCATTGAATACCTGACGCTATTTGCCTTTTCCTCCGAGAACTGGCGCCGTCCCGAGGAGGAGGTTTCCGTCCTGATGCAACTGTTTCGGATATTGCTTGAGCAGGAGGTTGCCAAGCTGCATGTAAGCGGTGTGCGGCTGAAAATTGTCGGTGACCTGTCGCGTTTCGATGTCGCTCTGCAGGAGTTGATCCGCCGTGCCGAAGCCAAGACCGCTGGCAACGACAAGCTCACGCTGACAATTTGCGCCAACTATGGCGGGCGCTGGGACATCATGCAGGCGATGCACGCGCTGGTTGCAGCCAGGCCCGATTTGTCGGCTAGCTGCAGCGAAGCCGACCTTGAGCCTTATCTGGCGATGGCGTACGCGCCGGAACCCGATTTGTTCATTCGCACCGGCGGCGAAATGCGCATCAGCAATTTTCTGGTGTGGCAACTGGCTTACTCGGAATTGTTTTTCACCGACACGTTCTGGCCTGATTTCGACGCGCGCACCCTGGACGAGGCAATCGCCTCGTATCGGCTGCGCGAGCGCCGGTTCGGCCAGACCAGTGAGCAGGTGCGCGAAGCCAGGCGCCGGATCGAAGGCGCAGCGGCGTCGACCGAGCCGGGCCTGACCCGCATCGATGCTTAGGACGCGGGTAGTTACGGCACTGATCCTGCTGGCCCTGGTGGTACCCGCATTGGCATTTTTGCCGGCGAACGGCTGGGCCTTGTTCGTCCTGGCGTTTGTCGCGGCCGCCGCCTGGGAGTGGGCGCGCCTATGCGGCTTGCCGCAGGCCCTCTCGTTGGGCTACGCTGCGCTGACCGCCGTTGCGGGAATGGCGATACTGCTGGGTGTGCGGGAGCACGAACATGCGGTAACGCTATGGGTCTACGCGATATCGGCCATAACCTGGGGCGGGATCGCAAGCTGGTGGTTTTTCCGCGGGCCGGCCGCGCCGCGCGGTGGCTGGCTTGCAGCCTTGGGCTGGCTGGTGTTGATCCCCTGCTGGTGGGCGGTGGTACAGGCGCGCATGGCCGGGGCGCTCTTCATGTTTCTCCTCATGGGTTTGATTTGGGTTGCCGATATCGGGGCCTATTTCGCGGGCCGCCGTTTCGGCCGGCACAAACTGGCACCGGCAGTAAGCCCTGGAAAAACATGGGAGGGCGTCGCCGGAGCCATGGTCGGGGCGGGCTTGCTGGCCCTGCTGTGTGCCGCTACCACCAGTGCCACCGGCAGTCCGCTGGATTCATGGTTTGCGTGGATATTCGGCTACGCCGGCCGCCTTGGTCCGCCGGGCGTGTTGGTGGCGTTGTTGACGGTGTGTGTGGTGGTCGGACTGAGCATACTGGGCGACCTGTTCGAGTCCCTGCTCAAGCGCCGTGCCGGCGTCAAGGACAGCAGCGCATTGCTGCCCGGTCATGGCGGCGTGCTCGACCGCATCGACTCCCTGATCCCCGCCATGCCGCTTGCAATGCTGATTTTTTCGTTCGTCAGAAGCGCTTGATGGAACCGATATGCGCTATCTGACCCTGCTGGGTTCGACCGGTTCGATCGGTGAGAGTACGCTAGACGTGGTGGCGCGCCATCCCGCGCGATTCGCTGTATTCGCACTGGTCGCACGCAGCAGTGTTGATCGCGTATTCGAGCAATGTTTGGCACACCGGCCTCGATATGCGGTCCTGACCGACCCGGTCGCTGCAGCGCGTCTTCTCGAACGCCTGCGCGCCACCGGCAGCACCACGGAAGTATTGGCGGGCGATGCGGCTGCCGTCGAGGTCGCCGAGGCCGCGCAAGCAGACACGGTGGTGGCGGCGATCGTGGGCGCTGCAGGGCTGGCCGCCGTGCTGGGAGCGGCGCGTACCGGCAAGCGCATTCTGCTGGCCAACAAGGAGGCACTGGTGATGGCAGGTCCGGTGTTTCTCGAGGCCGTCCGGCGTGGCGGTGCCACCGTCCTGCCGGTCGATAGCGAGCACAATGCGATCTTCCAGTCGCTGCCTGCCGGCTTCGTACGCGGCCTTGAGGATCACGGAGTAAGGCGCATCCTGCTGACCGCGTCAGGCGGCCCGTTTCGCACCACTGCGCTCGAGCTTCTTGACAAGGTGTCGCCTGATCAGGCCTGTGCCCATCCCAACTGGGTGATGGGGCGCAAGATTTCGGTTGATTCCGCAACCATGATGAACAAGGGTCTTGAAGTAATCGAGGCGCACTGGCTGTTTGGCGCCGCCGGATCGCAGATCGAGGTGGTGATCCACCCTCAGAGCGTGATCCATTCGATGGTCGAGTACGCCGATGGTTCGGTCCTGGCGCAGTTGGGTAATCCCGACATGCGGACCCCGATCGCGCAAACCCTGGCCTATCCGGAGCGGATCGACGCCGGCGTGGCGAAATTCGATATCTTCAAGCTTGCACAGTTCACCTTCGAAGAGCCCGATCTTGCACGCTTTCCGTGCCTGACTCTGGCATACGATGCGCTGGCTGCCGGCGGTACCTTGCCCGCCACGCTCAATGCGGCCAACGAGATCGCGGTCGCTGCGTTTCTGGCCGGGCGCCTGCGCTTCACGCGCATCGCCGCTCTGGTGGCCGAAGTGATGGAAGCCCTGCCGGCACGGCCGTTGGCTGACATTGAAGATGTGCTGGCAGCCGACGGCGAGGCGCGGGCGCGTGCAACGGAAAGGCTTGGCGCATGACTTTTCTCTCGACGCTGGTGGCGTTTTTGATTGCCCTGGGGGTGCTGATCGCGTTTCACGAATACGGACACTACCTTGCAGCCAGGCTGTGTGGTGTCAAGGTGCTGCGCTTCTGCCTGGGTTTCGGACGCCCGATTTTCATGCGTCGCTTCGGGCGCGATGGCACGGAATGGGCGCTTGCGGCGTTTCCGCTCGGCGGCTATGTCAAGCTGCTTGGTCATGATCCGGATGATCCGGTGCCAGCGGCTGACGCGCATCGTGCCTTCAATGCGCAGTCGGTGGGCAAGCGCATCTGCATCATCGCCGCCGGGCCGGTCGCCAATTTTCTGCTGGCGATCACCGTTTACTGGGGATTGAATCTGCATGGCGTGGATGAACCGCCGGCGCAGGTTGCAGCGCCGACCGCGGGCTCGGTGGCGCAACAGGCGGGCTTGAAGTCGGGCGACCTGATCGCGCGTATTGACGACAAGCCGGTTGCCTCATGGACCGAGTTGCATTGGCGCCTGTTGCGCGCGGCGGACGCGCGTGCGCGTGTTCGGCTTGAGGTGCGCAATCCGCGCGGGGAGATCAGTTTTCCGGCACTCGACATGACCCGCCTTTCAACCCTCGATCTCGAGGGGGATTTCATGAAATCGCTGGGGCTCTTGCTGTTTCAGCCGCAGCCGCGGGTGGTCCAGGTCGAGCCCGGCTCACCTGCCGAACGAGCCGGGTTGCACGCCGCCGATGTGCTGCTTGCCGTCGATGGCAAGGCCCTTTTGACCGGTGACGATTTCGTCACCGCCATGCGTGCCAGTGCCGGGAGCGAGCGGGTGATCGACATTGTCCGTGACGGCAAGCCTGGCCAGGTGAAGGTGACGCCGGCGAGCGTCGACGCACCCGATGGCAGGATCGGGCGCATTGGCGCGCGCATCGGTAGTCGTGTCGAACCGGTCAACGTGCGCTACGGCCTGGTCGATGGATTGAGCAGGAGTGTGACCCAAACCTACGATATGTCGATTTTCAGTCTGCGCATGCTGGGTCGAATGATCATTGGTGAAGTCTCGTGGCGCAATCTTTCCGGCCCTGTGACCATCGCCGATTACGCCGGCAAGACCGCGCGGCTGGGGTTGACCTATTACCTGAATTTCATCGCCCTGGTGAGCATTAGCCTCGGGGTTCTCAATCTGCTGCCTATTCCGATGCTCGACGGAGGGCATCTGTTGTATTATTTGGCGGAAATCCTGCGCGGAAAACCGGTTTCGGAGAAGGTCATGGAAATCGGTACGCGCTTGGGCCTGATGATCGTCGTGACAACGATGTTGTTGGCCCTCTATAACGACATACACCGGCTACTGGCCGGTTAGAACACAAGCGTCCATTCAATGCGCCTCCTGCGCCGGTTCCGGTTTTTTTTCGTAGTCGCGGCGACGCTGGTCTCGCTGTTTGCGATGCGCAGCGCGAGTGCCTTTGATCCGTTCGTGATCAAGGATATACGCGTCGAAGGCGTACAGCGCACCGAGGCTGGCACCGTGTTCAGTTACTTGCCGGTAAAGGTGGGTGACCGCATGACCAACGAACGTGCGGCCGAAGCGATCAAGGCTCTTTTTGCCACCGGTTTTTTCAAGGATGTGCGCATCGAGGTCGAGGGGGATGTGCTGATTGTCGCCATCGAGGAGCGCCCGGCGATCGCGCAGATCGATTTCACGGGCTTGAAGGCGTTTGACGCGACTGTGGTTAAGAAATCGGTGCGCGAAGCCGGCTTGGCCGAAGGGCGCATTTTCGACCGCTCGGTGCTCGATCGCGCCGAGCAGGAACTCAAGCGCCAGTACCTTTCCAAGGGTCTGTATGCGATGACCGTCAAGACCACGGTGACGCCGCTTGACCGCAATCGCGTGGGCATCAATTTCTCGGTCGAGGAGGGGGAAATTGCCAAGATCCGCAAGATCAATTTCGTCGGCGTCAATGCATTCAGGGAAAGTACTCTGTTGGACGAGATCGAGCTTTCCGAGGGGGGCTGGTTTTCCTGGTACACCAAGGACAATCAGTATTCGAAGCAAAAGCTGACAGCCGATCTGGAGACCCTGCGCTCCTTTTATCTCAACCGGGGTTACCTTGAATTCGCAATCGAGTCGACGCAGGTCTCGATAACCACCGACAAGAAAGACATCTTCATTACCGTTGCAATCAACGAAGGCCAGAAATACACCGTATCCGAAGTAAAACTGGCCGGCGACATGGTGGTGGGCGAAACGGTGTTGCGGCCGTTGATCGATCTAAAGCCGGGCGACGTGTTCAACGGCGAACGGCTGACGGCGTCGACCAAGAAAATCCAGGACCGACTGGGCAACGAAGGGTACGCGTTTGCCAACGCCAACGCGTCGCCCGAGATCAACCGGGACAAACAGACCGTCGCGTTTACCGTTTTCATTGATCCGGGTCGGCGCGTTTATGTGCGCCGAATAAATATCGCCGGCAACACCCGTACGCGCGACGAAGTGGTGCGCCGGGAAATGCGTCAGCTAGAGGGTTCGTACTACGACGGCGAAAAAATCAACCAATCCAAGCGGCGCCTTGACAGGCTGGATTTTTTCCGCAACACCGAAATCGAGACCCCGGCCGTGGCCGGTTCGCCCGATCAGGTCGATGTGAATGTCAAAGTGGAGGAGAAACCTACAGGGCAGTTGCTGCTGGGTGCCGGGTTTTCCAGTTCCGAGAAGATCGTGGTGTCCACGTCGATCGCGCAGGCGAACATTTTCGGCAGTGGCAATTTCGTCTCTGCATCAATCAGCACCGGTCGCACCAACAAGGTTTATTCGCTGTCGCACAACAATCCGTACTTCACCGTGGACGGGATCAGTCGCGGCTTCGATATCTACCGTCGCGACTTCAATGCGGCCAACGTCAATCTGGGAGACTATCGGACCAGCAGTACCGGTGGCGGTGTGCGCTTTGGCTATCCATACACCGCGATCGACACGTTCGTTTTCGGCCTCGCCTTCGACTACACCAGCTACAACCTGGGGGCGACGGCGCCCAGTCGCCTGCAAAGCTACGTCAACACCTACAGCTCGACGGTCTCCACCTTGCCCGGCACAGTCAGCTGGTTCAGGGATTCGCGCGACAGCGCCTTGTATACGCGCAGCGGGCGTCTGCAGAATGCCGGCGTGGAGTTGGGCTTGCCAGGGGGGAACGTGCAGTACTGGCGCACCACCTATGTAGATCGCTGGTACTACCCGATCAGCAAGACCTACACCCTGTATCTGCGCGGTGAGGCCGGTATCGCGCGCGGTCTCAACAAGCCCTTGCCGTTCAACAAGCGCTTCTACGGCGGGGGTATCGGTTCGGTGCGCGGTTACGACATCAATTCGCTGGGCCCGCGCGATACCGACGGCAGTGTGCTCGGCGGCGAGCGGCGCTTTACCGGCACCGCAGAGTTGCTGTTTCCGTTCCCCGGGCTGGCCAAGGATCGGTCGGTGCGACTGGCGGCCTTTGTCGATTCCGGTCGGGTGTACGGCGCTGGTGTCACCTCGGGCGGCGGCTTCCGCCACTCGATAGGTATTGGCCTGGATTGGCAGTCACCGTTCGGCCCCCTGCGTCTCAGTTATGCCAGACCGCTCAACGCGCAGCCCGACGACCGGATCCAGCGGGTGCAATTTACCGCCGGCACCACGTTCTAGCGGATGCGCTCGGCGCGTGGCAAAATACGCTTTTGCGGTTTCGGGAGCATGGTGTTGAATCTAAAAGCTGGATTATTGGTGGCGACCGCCTTGGTGATTCTGGGTTCAGGGGCGGCGTGCGCGCAAAGCAAGATCGGGTTTGTGAATACCGAGCGGATTTTTCGTGAATCGGATGCGGCAAAGCGCGCCGAGAAAAAGCTGGAAGGCGAATTCTCGCGGCGCGAGCGCGAATTGACCGAGCTCACAACAAAGCTGCGTACCGATAGCGAAAGGTTCCAGAAGGATATTCCGGTGATGAGCGAGACGCAGCGAAATCAGCGCCAGCGCGCATTGGGCGACCTGGAGCTTGATGTCAATCGCAAGCAGCGTGAATTCAATGAGGATGTCAATCGGCGGCGCAACGAGGAGTTCTCCACGGTGCTGCAATCTGCCAATCGGGCTTTGAAGGTTATCGCCGAGAAAGAAGGTCTGGATGCCGTGTTTCAGGATGCGGCCTATGCCAACCCGAAGCTCGATCTGACCGACAAGGTGTTGAAGGCCTTGGCTGAAACCAAGTAGTCGGCCGGTAATGACGGGCCACCCGCAGACACTCGCCTTTCTGGCGCGGCGTACGGGCGGCGTGGTCGAGGGCGACGCTTCCCTCACGGTGACGCGCGTGGCCACACTAAAGGAGGCCGGGCCTGACGACATTGCGTTTTTCGCCAATCCAAAGTATCGCTTGGACGTTGCGGCATCGGGCGCCGGCGCGGTGATCCTTTCGCCCGACAACGCGCACCTGGCACGTTCTCCCAAGCTGCTGCACGACAATCCGTATGCCTGTTTCGCGCGCGTGGCGCAGTTGCTCGATCCTCACCCGCGCCAGGCGCCGGGTATACATGTCTCCGCACAAGTGGCGGCCAGTGCACGCCTGGGCCGCGATGTGTCGATCGGCGCGCATGTGGTCATCGGCGAGCACGCCGAGGTCGGCGATGGTTGTGTAATTTACCCGCATGCGACGCTTTACCCTCGTGTGAGGCTTGGTTGCAATGCGCTCGTCCATGCGCAGGTGGTGATCGGCAGCGACGGCTTCGGATTCGCCAACGACCACGGTCGCTGGATCAAGATTCCGCAAACCGGTACGGTGGTCATCGGCGACGATGTCGAGATCGGCGCTGGCACAACGATTGACCGCGGCGCGCTCGGTGACACTGTCATTGGCGACGGCGTCAAGCTCGACAATCAGATACAGATCGGGCACAACGTACGCATCGGTGCGCATTCTGCGATGGCAGGGTGTGTGGGTATCGCCGGCAGCGCGGACATCGGCAGCTTTTGCACCGTAGGCGGCGGTGCGGTGATCCTCGGCCATTTGAGCATCGCCGACCGTGTCAGTATTTCGGCCGGCGCCCTGATCACCAAATCCATCGCCACTGCGGGTACCTATGGCGGCGCCTATCCTTTCGCCCCGCAGCGGGAATGGTTGCGCAATGCGGCACACCTGCGCCATCTCGATAGCCTCAACGAGCGCGTTTCCGATCTCGCCAAGCGCCTCAAGCACTTGGAGAACAAGCCTTGAATGCCATGGACATTCGCGCCATCCTCGAACATCTGCCGCATCGCTATCCGATGCTCCTTGTCGATCGCGTTCTCGACGTCGAAGCCGGGTCGCACATTCATGCCATCAAGAACGTTTCGGTCAACGAGCCGTTTTTCACCGGGCATTTTCCGCATCATCCGGTGATGCCCGGGGTGTTGATACTTGAAGCGCTGGCGCAGGCTGCGGCGATCCTCTCGTTCAAGACCCTGGGCAACAAGCCGGATGAAAAATCGGTCTACTACTTTGTCGGCATCGATGGAGCGCGCTTCAAGCGACCGGTGAGTCCGGGCGACCAACTGCATTTGCATGTGAGCATGGATGGCCCCGTACGCCGCGGGTTGTGGAAGTTCAAGGCCTTAGCCCGCGTCGATGGCCAGTTGGCGACCGAGGCCGGCCTCATGTGTACCGTGCGCGCCATCGAGGGCGCCTGACCCGGTCCGCCGCTTGATGAACCGGATCCACCCCACTGCGATCGTCGATTCCGGCGCTGAACTTGGGCCCGATGTCGAGGTCGGGCCCTATAGCGTGATCGGCGCCGGTGTGCGCATCGATGACGGCACGCGCATCGGGCCACATTGCGTGATCGAAGGGCCTACCAGCATCGGCCGTGGCAACCGCGTCTGGCAATTCTGTTCGCTCGGCGCCGCTCCGCAGGACAAGAAATACGCCGGCGAGCCGACCCGGCTCGAGATCGGCGACAACAACACGATCCGCGAGTTCTGTACCTTCAATCGCGGCACCGCGCAGGATGCAGGCGTGACGCGCGTGGGCAATGAGAACTGGATCATGGCCTACGTGCATCTGGCGCACGACTGCCGGATCGGCGACCACACGATCTTCGCCAACAACGCCCAACTGGCCGGCCACGTGCATGTCGGCGACTGGGCGATCCTCGGCGGCTTCACCGTGGTGCATCAGTTCGTGCGCATCGGCGCACATTCGATGTGCGCGATGGGTGCGATCCTGTTCAAGGACTTGCCGCCCTACGTCACCTGCTCCGGCAATCCGGCCGCGCCGCATGGCATCAACAGTGAAGGCTTGAAGCGACGAGGTTACGCGCCCGCGCAAGTCGAAAGCGTGCGGCGCGCCTACAAAACCTTGTACAAGGGGGGCCTCTTGTTCGAGGACGCGAAACGCGCATTGGCGGCCCAGGCGCAGGTCGATGCAGAAGTGAAGCTGCTGCACGATTTTGTCGCGGCGTCGTCGCGCGGCATCATGCGCTGACCGCGATGGCCGCGCCGCGCATCGCGATGGTCGCG
>CAYYFR010000051.1:18117-33680 GCA_964470865.1 uncultured Burkholderiales bacterium
CGCGCCGCGCATCGCGATGGTCGCGGGCGAGGCCTCGGGCGACCTGCTCGCCTCGCACTTGTTGGGTGCACTTGCAAGACGTCTGCCGGGTGCCTCATTTTTCGGCATCGGCGGGCCGCGCATGCAGGCCGCCGGATTCGAAGCCTGGTGGCCGGCGGAGAAACTGGCGGTGCGCGGTTATGTCGAGGTGCTGCGTCACTACCGCGAGATCACGGCGATTCGCCGAGAACTTGCGTATCGACTGGGCGCGGCGCCGCCCGACCTTTTCATCGGCGTCGATGCGCCCGACTTCAATCTGGACCTTGAAATCATGTTGCGCAAGAAGGGTGTGCGCACTGCACATTTCATCAGCCCCTCGATCTGGGCCTGGCGCGGAGAACGGATGGAAAAGATCCGACGGGCCTGCGAGGAAATGCTCTGTGTGTTTCCGTTTGAAGAGAAGCTTTACCGCGATGCCGGCATCGGTGCCACCTATGTTGGGCATCCGCTGGCCGATGTGATCGCCGAAGTGCAGGACCGCGCTTCCGCGCGCGCCCGACTCGGACTGGCTGACGATTCACAAGTGGTGGCGCTTCTGCCAGGAAGCCGGCAGTCGGAGCTTGTGTACCTGGCCGACCGCTTTGTGCGGGCGGCGATGCTGCTGGCAGATGCGCGGCCCGCGATCCGTTTTGTGACGCCTTTGGCAAGCGATGAAACTGCCGCGCTTTGGACCGCCGCACTGGCCCGCAATGGCGCCGATCGTCTTCCGGTCGTGCTGCTGCCGGGCGATGCGCATGGCGCGCTGGCCGCGTGCGACGTGGCGCTGGTGGCAAGCGGCACAGCGACACTCGAGGCCGCCTTGTTCAAGCGGCCCATGGTGATCGCCTACAACATGGCCTGGGGTTCCTGGCAGATGATGCGGCGCATGAAGTATCAAGCGTATGTCGGCTTGCCCAACATTCTTTGCGGCGAATTTGTCGTCCCGGAATTCCTGCAGGAAGATGCAACTGCTGAAAATCTGGCGCAGGCAATCGGCAACCTGCTCAGCGACGAGACCACTTGCGGACGCATCGTCCGCCGTTTCAGCAAGCTGCATGCCGAACTGCGCCAGGACATGGCGACGCGCGCTGCCGAAGCTATCGCCCGCCGCTTTTTCGCAGCCGCCGGTTGAGCCGCAGCGGCGCGTAGAATCCTGCCATGATTCGCGACGAACGCCTTGCGGAAGACAGCCAGCCCGACCTGCTCGCCGGCGTCGACAAGCATGCGCGGAAGACCAAGGCGTTGCGCCGCCCGCCGCCGCAGAAAGGGTTGCTGATCTGCGGGGTCGACGAGGCCGGTCGCGGCCCGCTCGCGGGGCCGGTCTACGCCGCCGCGGTGGTGCTCAATCCCGGCAAGCCGATCCGCGGGCTTGATGATTCCAAGAAACTGACGCCTGCGCGCCGTGAAAAGCTGGCGGTCAAGATCCAGACCGATGCACTGGCGTTTGGCATCGCGTCGGCATCAGTCGAGGAGATCGATCGCATCAACATTCTGCAGGCAACGCTCCTGGCCATGCGCCGTGCCGTCGAAAAGCTGCTGATCAGCCCGGACGAGGTGTGGGTCGATGGCAACCAGGCGCCGCTCTTGCGCTACACCACGCGCGCCATCATCAAGGGTGACGCGCAGGTGGCGGCGATTTCCGCCGCATCCATCCTGGCGAAAACCGCACGCGATCGCGAATTGGTCGCGCTGGCCAAGGCCTATCCCGCTTATGCGTTCGAGCGCCACAAAGGCTATGCTACGCAGCTGCATCTGGCGAAGATTCGCGAACTGGGCGCCTGCCCGGCGCACCGGCGCAGTTTCGCGCCGGTCAAACATATTCTCGGTGACCTGATATGAGCTACAGCCTGTGGTTGCTGGTGCATTTGCTGGGCGTGATCGTCTGGGTCGGCGGTATGTTTTTCGCGCATGTCGCGTTACGCCCGGCCGCCGCGGAGGTACTGCAAGCGCCGCAGCGCCTGTCGCTGTTGGCGGCAACGCTGGGCCGCTTCTTCAAGTGGGTTGCGTGGAGCATCGTACTGATTCTGGTCAGCGGAGTGGCGATCATGATGCTGTTCATGTCCAACGGCGCTCGCCTGGGCGCGCACATTCACGTCATGACCGCCATTGGCCTCATCATGATGGCGATCTTCTGGCACATCCGCTTTTCCGCCTTCAAACGCCTGCGTGCGGCGGTTGTGGCACAGGACTGGCCGGCCGGCGGTATCGCGATGAACCGTATCCGCCAGCTGGTGCTGGTAAATCTGGTGCTGGGGGTGGTCACTACGCTTGTGGTTTTTATCGGGCGTGGCTGGACTTGAAAGCGTTGTGCGGGTACGGTTGTGGCCGGAGGATCGTGTCGTGATCGGTGTGTCGCGGTTGGGCAATCGCCATGGGTCGCGGTGCCGCTCGCGCCGCTGCGGCCCGCAGGATGACGATCCGCTTTCGACCACTCTTCCGAAGGATGCATTTCCATGATCGAAGATATCAAGGGTTTGCGGGAGCGATACAACGCGCCGAACTCGCGTGCACTCGCCAAGCAGCTACGCCACCTTGACGTACATTGCCGGCACTTCGTCGGACTTTCGCCATTTTTGGTGATTGCCAGCGACGGCGGCGCGCTGCAGCTCGACGCCTCGCCGCGCGGTGGCGAGCCGGGCTTTGTGAAAGTGCATGACGAACACACGCTTCTGATTCCGGATGCGCAGGGCAACAACCTGCTGGACACACTGACCAACATTCTGGCCACCGGCAAGGTTGGCCTGCTTTTCCTGGTCCCCGGTGTGGATGAGACGCTGCGGATCAACGGCACGGCACGGCTGCGCGATGAAGATGCTTATCTGCGCTTGTTTTCGGCCGAAAAACGCCCCCCCAGGCTGGTGATCGAAGTAGCGGTGGCCGAGGCCTTCCTGCATTGCGGAAAATCGATGATGCGTTCGAAGCTGTGGAGCAGCGAAGCCAGGATTGAGCGCTCCGCCATGCCCAGCATGGGGCAGATGCTCAAGGACCAGAGCGGATCGACAGCGCCGGCTGAATCGCAACAAGAGATGGTGGCGCAGTACATAAGGAACATGTAGGACAAAAATCGGATAGCCGGCGCAGCCGGCCAAGTCATGGTCCACGTGACGCGATGGCTCGAAATCCAGTCAGCGCTACTTGCGATCCAGATAGCGTCCGGCCATCGCCAGAAAATTCGGCAACCGCGGCGGCGCCAGCAACCAGCCCAGGCAAACCCCAAGCGTATTGGCAATCGCGTCGGCCAGGTCGGTAGTTCGGTACCCGGTGGCACCCTGGATCACTTCAAGCGCGGTACCCATGGCAACCAGGCCAAGCGCGAGGCCGATCCGGCGCCTGCGCCCTTCATGCAGATGCGAGAACCAGCCCATCAGTGTGCCGTACGCGGCCAGGTGACCCAGACGACTGCCTTCGTCGCCCGGTAAGGCCATTGGCGCGGGCGTAAGTGACTGGTAGATCACAAAGACGATCAAGGCAAAGCCAATGGCGTGCCACAGGGAGCGATGGCGACAGGGCTCAGCCATGGCGTAGCTCAGGCGTTCCGGCCGGCATGGCCACCGCACGCCGCATCGCGGCGTTGCTCACGTGCGAGAAGTAACCGGTGACCGCGAGCGCTGCTATAGCCATGCCGATGATTGCACCGGCCCAGAAACCGATTGCACCCATCGGGGCGACAAAAAAAGTGGTAAACGCCAGCAAGTAGCCGCCGCCAAGACCGACGATCCATAGCGCCAGTGCGAAGGTGAGCATCGGCACCCAGGCCTTCTTGTAGCCGCGCAGGGCGTTCGAGGCCACTGCGTTCATCGCGTCGAATACATGGAACCCGGCCACCATCAGGATCAACGGCGCGGCCACCTGCATCACCTTCGCATCCCTGGTGTAAAGGCCGGCGATCAACGGGCTGTACCAGGCCAAAAGCGTGGCCACGCAGAGCGCCACGCCAAGGCCGATGGCCATGCCGGTCCAGCCGGAAGCGCGCGCGCGCGCATAGTCGCCGGCACCGATCGCCTGACCCACCAGGACGCTGGTGGCGGTGGAGATCGCCAGCGGCACCATGTAGGCCAAGCCACCCAGGTTGGCGGCGATCTGATGGCCAGCTGACCAGTTTTCGCCCAGTCGCGCGATGAACAAGGCCATGAAAGTGTATGAAGTCACGTCGATCAGAAACGCGCCGCCGATCGGCAGACCCAGTTTGACCAGGCGCCAGATCGCCGGCAGGTCGGGTGCGCCCAGGCGGGCGAACACCTGGTAGCGCGCAAATGCCGGTGCCAGCGCGGCCCAGGTAAAGGCGGCCAGCAGCATCAGCCAGGCTTGGATCACCAGTGCCCAGGCGCAACCGATGCCGCCCATCGCCGGGATGCTGCCGAAAACGGGCAGGTCGGAGGCGCCATACATCAGAAGCCAGTTGAGCGGCACCTTGAGGCCCAGGCCCAGCAACTGGATCACCATCACCGCGCGCGGTTGTGAAATCGCAGTGGACCAGGCGTAGAACACGCGAAACAGCAGCATCGCCGGCGCCGCCCAGGCCAGCGCCCGCAGATAGGCGCGTACGTCCGCGGCAATATCGGCTGACATACCGGAAAGCGCGATGAAGGGATCGGGCGCAAGCAGGAGGCCCACGCAGGGCAGGGTCAGCACCAGCATCAGCCAGAAGCCCTGGCGCACATCATGCGAAATTTCGCCATGGCGGCCGGCGCCGTAATGCTGCGAGATGGTTGGCGACAAGGCCAGCAGCACGCCCATCAGGGCGATGAATATGCTGAAGAAAATCGAGGTGCCCAGGCCCACCACCGCCAGTGCGCGCGCCGAGTAGTGGCCGGCCATCACCGTATCGATGACGCCGTTGGCCATGGTGGCCAGTTGACCGATCAGCACCGGCCAGCCGAGGCGGAGGATGTCTTTGGCGGTGGACTTGAACATTTGGGCGATGTCAGTCGCGCGCTTGCGCGAACCCGGAGCCTGGTGCGGGTAATCGATTGCCGCGCAAGCGGCTGCGCGACATGCGAACAGGGACCCAACGCATTGGAATCAAATCAGGCGCTTGATCATGCCCAGGGTCGAGCTGTCGGCCGCAGCTGGCGCGGCGCCGCCCGCGAAGGCCGGCAGCAGGGTCTTGGCGATGGCCTTGCCGAGTTCCACGCCCATCTGGTCGAAACTGTTGATGTTCCAGACGATGCCCTGCACGAAAACCTTGTGCTCATAAAGTGCGATCAAGGCGCCAAGGGTATGTGCCGTGAGTTCCTGCATGACAATGGTGGTCGAGGGGGCGTTGCCGGGCGAGTCTTTTTCCGGGTGGCCCGGTGTGCTGGCGCCGTGGGTGAGTGCGGCGGCTTGGGCCAGCGCCGAGGCCAGCAGGATGTGCTGGAATGCCGGGGTCGCAGCCGGGCGCCGGACCAGCACGAAGTCGATTGGCACCAGATGCGTACCCTGGTGCAGCAACTGGTGAAACGAATGCTGGCTGTTGGCGCCGACGTTGCCGAACAAAACCGGCGCTGTCGCATAATCGACCACACACCCGGTGCGGTCGACGCGCTTGCCATTCGATTCCATCTCCAGTTGCTGCAAATAGTCCGGAAGCAGGTCAAGGCGGCGCGCGTAGGGCAGCACCACATGTGATTGCGCGCCCCAGAAATTGGTATACCAGATGCCCATCAGCGCCAGCAGCACCGGCGCGTTGGTTGCGAGCGGCGCCTCCAGAAAATGACTATCCATCGCGGCCGCACCGGCCAGAAAATCGGCGAAAGCGTCCGGGCCCAGCGCGATCATGGTCGACAGCCCGACCGCAGACCATACCGAATAACGGCCGCCGACCGATTCGGCCAATGGCAGTATGTTGGATTCGACAACGCCGAAGGCGCGTGCCGCGGCGACGTTGTTGCTGACGGCGATCAGGTGTTTTTCGAGCGCGGGGCCGAGCGCTTGTGCCAGCCAGGCGCGCGCGGCTTCCGCGTTGGTGAGCGTTTCGATGGTGGTAAAGGTCTTGGAGATCACGATCACCAGCGTGCTTGCGGGCTGGCAGTCGGCCAATGCATCAGCCAGGTCGTCGGGATCGACGTTGGCTACAAAGTGCACTCGTGGTCCGTTGGCTGCCGGGCGCAACGCGTCGAGAACCAGTCGCGGGCCGAAATCGGAGCCGCCGATACCGATGTGAATGATGTCGGTGATCGACAGGCCGCTGGCACCGCGCCACGCGCCTGCACGCAGGTCGCGCGCGATCTCGCCCATGCGCGAGAGCACGCTGTGCGCCTGGTCGTGTACCGCCCGCGCGGCCGCACCGCTGCCGTGCCCGCGCAGTGCCACATGCAGCACTGCGCGCCCTTCGGTCACATTGATGGCAGCGCCGCCAAACATGCGTTCGCGCCAGGACTCCAGGTCGCGCGCCCGCGCCAGTGCCAGCAACAGTTCGCGAGTTTCAAGGGTGGCGCGATGGCGCGAGAAGTCAAGCAGCAGTGGGCCTGCCGCCATCGAAAATGCGTCAAAGCGGTCGGGCGCGGTAGCGAACAGGTTGCCTACATGCTGGTTGCGCATGCTTAGCTGGTGCGCCAACAGCGCCTGCCATTCGGCAGACTGGATCAGGGGCGTCATTTGGTCCTCCGGTAAAGGCGAAAACGTTCGTTGCGGTCACCGGGTCGGTTGCCCTCCCAGATCAGGCGCAGGCCGTGCTCGGCGCGCGGCGCATCGCTGCGCGATCCCTGGATCAGGAGCCAGGCGCAATTGCTCCGCGCGCCGGCGAATTCGAGCCCGCCGAAATAAGCGAACGATGCGCGTTCTGCCAGGCCCAGGGTGCGGGTGGCCACACAGGGCCGAGCGCTGCCGGCGACGCCGCCGATTGCCGCCTTGAGCCCGATGGCGACCGGCCGGTAGCTGCGGCCATAGTCGATCCACGGCAGCCATAGTGTCATCAGCAAGAGCCAGGTCAGGGTCGTGCCATAGCACCAATGGACGATGCCACGCAGCGGTGTGCGTTCGCTGCGCGCGATCGCCAGCACCCAGGCCAGGGTAGCGACTGCGGCGATCGCCACCGCCGGCCAGTGGATGGTGGCCACAAAGCCGGGCTCCAGGCGCGCGAAGTTGGCAGCGATGCGCGCTGGCCAGCCGGCAGCCAGTGCCGCATAGCCCAGCCAGATGAGGGCGGCCGCCAGGGAAAAGCTGATGCGGCCGAACCAGTCGATCAGTGCCGCCTGGCCGCGTCGCATGAAGCGCAAACCCGGCGCGATCAGGAGCGCCAGCGGTGGCAACAGCGGCAACAATACTGAATCGCTGGCTTGTGGTGACCAGATCAAAGAGGCCAGCACGGATGCCAGCGCCAGCAACGGCAGGCGCTGCACCAGGGGTATCGGTTGCACGTCAAGGAACATCGGCGGGCGTCGTTTGGCGATCCACCAGAGCGCCACCGGCCAGGCCGGAAAAGTGAACCAGAGGATGGTCTTGGCGTAATAGCGCCAGGTATCGGCGCCGGCCAGGCCGACCTGGGCGGCAAGCCAGGCATGATGGCCGGCGGAATAGACCGGGACGTTGTGGAGTGACCACAGCCATGGCGCACAAAGAGCCAGTCCGGCCAGCAATCCTGCGACAACCGCGCCGATGCGCAGCCTGCCGATGCCGCCACAAATCATCCACGCGCAGGCGGCCAAGGCCACCGGCAGTGCGGCCGCGATGCCGCGTGACAGCACGCAAATGGCCAGGCCCGCGGCTGTCAGCGCCATGGTCTTGAGCAGGCGCTCCGGTAGTGCGAGGCCCCACAACACCAGCGCCCAACCGGCCAGGAACGCCGGCTCGGCGGCGATTTCATGGGCGCGGCCCAGCAGACCAAGGCAGGCTAGCAGAGCCAGGACCGCGAGCCGGCCGGCAGCATCACCATCAAGCGCGCGGGCGGCGCGATGCACACCGATGATCGCAAGCGTTACCCAGACCGCAGTGGCAAGGCGGGCCGCATCGTGCACCTGCAACAGGCCTCCCAGGACTTTGATGAAGACTGCCGCCAGCCAGAACGCGAGTGGTCCTTCGTCAGGAACCAGTTGGCCGGCCACGTTGGGCACCAGCCAGTCTAGTGCCTGGCCGCCAGCCATGGTCCAGGCGATGCCGAAGCCGATGGCGTCGTCTGCTTTCCATGGGTCATGGCCAACCAAGCCCAGCAACACGTAGAGAAGCACCAGGCCCCAGAACCATGGCGAGGGCAGAGGCACCGGCACACGCAGGTGCGAGAGGGATGCGGAGCGGGCGACTAGCATCATCCTGGTGGTTGGCGACGGGCAACAAAAAAGGCAGCCGAGGCTGCCTTTTTTCTACCGCACAGCCGAATTACGCTGCCTTCTTGGTCGCGTATTTCTGTCGGAACTTCTCGACACGGCCAGCGGTGTCGACGATACGCTGTTTGCCGGTGTAAAAGGGGTGGCAGTTGGCGCAAACCTCAACGCCGAGCGGTTTGCCTACGGTCGAACGGGTGGTGAATTTGTTGCCACAGGACGAACAGGTGACTTCGACGTCCTTGTAATTGGGGTGAATGCCGGCTTTCATGGTTGCCTCATGGGTGTTCGCGGTCTCCTGCGGTCCGGCTGCCTGCAGACGGACAAAAGCGAGGTTTCGCGACGGTTGAAAGCCTTCAAGTATATCCTGAAGCGCGTTACGGCGCAAAGATTCCTGCGGTTGTGATTACTCCAGTTGGTCGGCAGCAGCGTAGCCCGGAGCCCGGCAAGACGGTCCCCGCACAAGGCATTCCAGCGAGCAGCGCCAGCCAGGCGGGCAACGCGAGCTACCATTCCATCGCAAGGCATCTACGGCCGCATTGAGCGTCAACGAAGACGACGCTCAATGCGGACAGGTAGAACGTCACGCGCCCGCAGGGCGAATGTGCGCTCTACCCCTTCTTCATCGAATCGAAAAACTCGCCGTTGTTCTTGGTGGCGCGCATCTTGTCGAGCATGAATTCCATCGCTTCGGTTTCATCCATGTTGTAAAGGAATTTGCGCAGGATCCACACCTTCTGCAACTGCTCCGGGGGCAGCAACAATTCTTCGCGCCGGGTCCCGGATTTGTTGATCATGATCGAGGGGTAGACACGCTTCTCGGCCATGCGCCGGTCCATGTGCAGTTCCATGTTGCCGGTGCCCTTGAACTCCTCGTAGATCACGTCGTCCATGCGGCTGCCGGTATCGATCAGTGCAGTGGCAATGATGGTGAGCGACCCGCCTTCCTCGACATTGCGCGCGGCGCCGAAAAAGCGCTTGGGCTTCTGCAGGGCGTTGGCATCCACACCGCCAGTGAGCACTTTGCCGGATGAAGGTTGTACGGTGTTGTAGGCACGCGCCAGGCGGGTGATCGAGTCAAGCAGGATCACCACGTCTTTCTTGTGTTCGACCAGGCGCTTGGCTTTTTCGATCACCATGTCGGCTACCTGCACATGGCGAATCGCCGGCTCGTCGAAGGTCGAAGCCACCACCTCGCCGCGCACCGTGCGCTGCATGTCGGTGACCTCTTCCGGGCGTTCGTCGATCAACAGCACGATAAGGATCACGTCGGGATGATTCGAGGTGATCGCATGGGCGATGTGCTGCAGCATCACAGTCTTGCCGGCTTTCGGGCTTGCCACCAGGAGGCCGCGCTGGCCAAAGCCGATGGGGGCGACGATGTCGATGATGCGCCCGGTGATGTTTTCTTCGGCCCTGATGTCGCGTTCCAGCTTCATCACCCGGTCCGGAAACAGCGGTGTCAAATTCTCGAACAGGATCTTGTTCTTCGAATTCTCGGGCGCGTCGCCGTTGACCCGATCGACCTTGACCAGGGCGAAATACCGTTCGCCATCTTTCGGGGTGCGGATCTCGCCCTCGATCGAATCACCGGTATGCAGGTTGAAGCGGCGTACCTGCGAAGGACTGATGTAAATGTCGTCGGTGCCCGCAAGGTAGGAGGTATCGGGCGAGCGCAGGAAGCCGAAGCCGTCAGGCAGTACCTCCAGCGTGCCGTCGCCGAAAATCGGCTCGCCGCGTTTCGCTTTTGCCTTGAGGATCGCGAAGATCAACTCATGGGTGCGCATGCGATTGGCGTTGTCGATTTCGAGGCCGACGGCCATTTCGACCAGTTGTGTGACGTGGAGGTTTTTGAGTTCTGAGAAATGCATGGGATGCGGGATTCAGTTCCTGCGCATATGCGCGAGCAGCAGTCGTGGCTGCTGCGGAACATCAAGTGGGAATACTGCGGGAAGGCTGCGGGGAGGAAGCAAAAAAACAATAAGCCGTGACTTGCCTGATGCTACATGGGGTATTTTGGATGACGCTGCGTTGTGTGCTGCCGCTGATCACATCCAGCGCTTTTCTCAAAGCGCGAACGGTATACGACAACAAAATCTTACGGGCAATGCCGAAGTTTGTCAATTACTCGTTGTCAAAAAACAACATAAGCCTGCGGCGCCATACACCGCAGGCTTGCTCAACCCGACGGTTGCCTTAGAGGTGGCTGTCGAGAAACGCCGTCAGTTGCGATTTGGACATGGCGCCGACCTTGGTGGCCACCACTTGCCCGCCCTTGAACAACATCAGCGTCGGAATGCCGCGGATGTTGTGCTTGGCCGGTACTTCCTGATTGGCATCGACATCCATCTTGGCAATTTTCAGCCTGCCCGAGTAATCCTTGGCCAGTTCTTCTAGTACCGGTGCCACCATCTTGCAAGGGCCGCACCATTCGGCCCAATAGTCGACCAGCACGGGCGCATCAGACTTCAGCACGTCGGCGTCAAAGCTGGCGTCGGTGACATGGGAAATGTTGGCACTCATGAAAACTCCGGGTGGCGGTGGGGTTGGTTGGATAATGCTAACAAAAAGTGGGCCGGTCCGTTGGCGGGCCTACAATCCCTATCCAGATGGGGAGCCGCGCTCCGGTTTCAAGTGTCGGCATTTGTGTTCCCTCCGCTACCGATTGTCAATCAATCCCAATACTCCCAATCCTCCCAATCCTCCCAATCCTCCCAATCCTCCCAATTCGCAAGCGCCGTGCCGACTTCAAGCCTTTGTTCACCCGGCACAGACCTGCTGGAGCACGCCGCCAGCCTCATGTTAGCTGCCGCCAACGCGCCCGATTTGGCCGATTGGCTGGTGCTTGTTCCCACGCAGACCAGCGCGCCGGCGCTGCGCGCGGCAATTGGCCGCATAGGCACGGCGCACGGCTTTGTGACAATCGTGCCACCGCGCATCTGCACCCTGGCGGCGTTGATCGACGGCGCGGACGCGACACACAAGGTGGTGCCACCGGCGCGGCGGCTGGCGGACTTGCAGCGTGTGCTGGCAATCCGCGGCTGGTTTGGCGGCGCGCCGCGATGGGATGTTTGTCGCGCGATACTTGCTTTGACCGACGAGTTGTCGATGCGCCTGCCCGAGCCGTCGGACGAAGCCGGTTTTCTGCGCCTGATCGAAGCGCACTACCGTGGCCGCGGAGCGGGCGTCGCCGCTCCCGAGGCGCGCCTGGTGTACGAAGTCTGGCGCGCTTATGCTCGCCCTGCCAGGGGCGCGCCGCTGGACCCCGGTCTGGCGCGGCGCATGCTGCTTGGCACGGCGGCGCAGTCCGTGACCGGGCCGCTCATGTGCCTGAGCGTGCGGCCCGGTGCGCGCCTGGACGTCGAGGAACAGGCGTTTGTGTCGTTGGTCGATGCGCGCCGCGCCGTGACGCTGGTGGCGCCTGCGACGCTTGAGCCGGCGCTGCTGGCAGCCTGGCCGCGGCAGCCGGAGGCACCCGTTGCATCGCGTGCCGCCAGGTTGGCCATGGTTGATCGCACCCTGCTGGAACGCGTGCGTGTATTGCGCGCGCCGACCCTGGAGGCCGAGGCGCGGGCTGCGGTAAACCAGGTGCGCGCCTGGCTTGGGGCCGGCAAACAAAGCATTGCCCTGATCGCCCAGGATCGCGTGGTGGCGCGCCGCGTGCGCGCGCTGCTTGAGCGCGAACGGGTGTTGCTTGCCGACGAAGCCGGCTGGAAGCTTTCGACCACCAGCGCGGCCACCTGCGCCATGCGCTGGGTCGATGCGGTCAGCGGCGGCTTTCATCAGCGCGACCTGCAGGACTGGCTGCGTTCGCCCTTCGTTTTTTCCGACATCGATGCGACACAACGGGCGCAAGCGCTCGCAGCGCTGGAAGCGGCGATCCGCGAGCACAACGTGCAGGCCGGTCTGCCAGCCATGCGTCATGCGTTGGAACGTGCCGCGGCACCCGATCCGGTCGCGCTGCGCATGCTCGCGCGCATCGAAGCGACGGCACGCCCCTGGGCCCGTCGTAGCGCATCGCTCGATGAATGGTTTGCGCTTTTGCTCGATTCGCTCAAGGCGCTGGGCGCGGCCGATGCACTGGCTGCCGATGCCGCCGGCGTGTTGCTGCTGGATCTGGCGCGCAGCCTGGGTGATCAACTTGGCGCCGGCAATGCGCAGACCTTGCCGGCATGGCGTGACTTTTTTGCGTCGGAGCTCGAGGTGGCCGTGTTCCGTGACAGCGCCATTGAAAGCCCGATCGTCATGACATCCCTGCTGCGCGCGCAGTTGCGCCGCTTTGACGCTGTTCTGCTGCTGGGCGTCGGCGCCGCGCACCTGGGGGCTGAACGCGAACCCGGGCCGCTATTGGCCACCAAGTTGCGCTTGCAACTGCAGTTGGTCACCCCCGACGAGCGCGCCGCCGAACTGCGCGATACGCTCGGCGCCTTGATCGCGCACAGCGGCGACTTTTGCGCCACCTGGCAATCCGGCAGCGTGGACGAACCGCAGCCGCTTTCGCAGTTTTTCGTTCGCCTGGATGCGCTCGCACGCGCTGCCGGCCATGCCGGCCTGATCCATGCCGTGGCCGCAGCGCCCGCGTTCGGCGGAGTCGCCAAACCGGTCAACATGCCTGCGCCACGCGCGCCTCAACTGCGGCCGGCCGCCGTTTCGGTGAGTGCCTATGCGAGCCTGGTGGCTTGCCCCTACCAATTCTTTGCACGCCACATGCTGGGCTTGAACGAGGCCGATGAAGTGCGCGAGGAATTCGAGAAAAGCGATTACGGCCAGTGGGTGCATGCCTTGCTCAATCGCCTGCACGCACGCTTCCCGTTGTTTACCGGCATGGCGCGCGACGTCATTGCCACCGAGTTCAACCGTTTGGCCGACCAGGTGTTCGCACCCGCGATCGAGTTCAATTTCCTGAGCCTGGGCTGGAAGCAGCGCTGGGTGGCACTCGCCGATGCGTACATCGGTTGGCAACTGGAACGCGAGGCCGCGGGGTGGGTTTGGCAGGACGGCGAAGTTGCGGCCGAAATGGCGTTCGCGCTAGCAAGCGGCGCGCGCATCGATTTGCGCGGCCGGCTCGACCGCATTGATGTGCGTGAAAGCGATAACGCGATTCAAATCCTCGACTACAAGACCCAGGACGCCACCGCCCTCAAGCGGCGCGTGGCCGAAGTCGGCGAAGACGTGCAACTGGCAGCCTATTGCCTGCTGCACCCCGCCGGGGCACTCGCCCAGGCTGCGTTTGTCGCCGTCGACGGCAGAAAAATCGATGCGGTACCCGCCAATCCGCAGCACTTAGTCGAGGACGAGCGACGCCGTCTGGTGACACTCTTTGGCGCCATTGATGCCGGCGCCGGGCTCGCCGCCAACGGCGCCGACAGCGCGTGTGCATGGTGCGAAATGCGTGGGTTGTGCCGGCGCGACCACTGGTCGGCAGGCGGGCAGGGCAATGCTTGAGATCGACACCAGCGCGGCCCTGAGTCCGGCAGCCTCAAGCGTGGTGGAAGCTTGCGCCGGCAGCGGCAAGACATGGCTACTCGCCTCGCGCATGCTGCGGCTGCTACTGGCCGGTGCCAGGCCCGAATCGATTCTCGCCCTAACCTTCACGCGCAAAGCCGCCCAGGAAATGCGCGCGCGCCTGGAAATCTGGCTGGCGCATCTGGCGCTGACCGGCGCTGACGATGCCTGCGCTTTCTTGTGCCAACGCGGCATGGGTGCTGCGGAAGCGCGCGCCGCTGTGCCACGCGCGCGCATGCTGCACGAGGCGCTTTTGACCGCGGAACCTGCGATTGCGATCGACACCTTTCACGGCTGGTTCCTGCGCCTGGTCAAGCTGGCGCCGTTAAGTCCGCCGGGCGCAACCGACGTCGCCGCCGCTGGTGGTGTATCGGCGCATGGCGCGACCCTGGTGGAGAAGTCCGCTGTGCTGCTGGGTGAAGCCTGGCAGCGCCTGGCAGCCGCACTCGGGCGCGCGCCCGATGGTGCTCAGGCGCAAGCCTTCGCACGCATGTTGCCGGAGATCGGCCTGTCCAACGCGCGCGCGGCCTTGTTCGCCTTTGTCGCGCGTCGCGCCGAGTGGTGGGCCTTTTGCGCCGACGCGGCGGACGCTCCCGGTTTTGCGCTGGCGCGTTTGCGCGCGCAACTGCAATGTGATCCCGAGGCCGATCCGGTCGCTGAGTTTTTCGCATCCTGTCGAGCTGAACTGATCGAGTATGCAGAAGGCTTGCGCTTGAACACGGCGGCTGACAAGCTCAAGGGCGCCGCCCTGCTGGCAATCCTTGGCAGCGGCTGGTACGACGCGTCGGCTTTTGAGGACGCCGGCGATATCTGGCTCAAGGCCAATGGCGAGCCACGCGCGCCCAGGGCGCCCAGTGCGGCGCAGGCCAAACGACTCGGCGGGAGCGGCGAAGCACGGTTTCTCGACCTGCACACCAGGCTGGAGACGCGCCTCTTGAGCGCACGAGAAGCACTGCTGGCACAGCGTATCTGCGCTCTCAACGCCGATTTGTTCGTCGTCGGCGATGCCTTGATCGCCGAGTATCAGGCACTCAAGGGGGCGCGCGCCATGGTCGACTTCACCGACGTTGAATGGCTGGCGGCGCGCCTGTTGACCAACGACGATCACGCCGCCTACCTGCATGCGCGGCTCGACTCACGTTACAAACATGTTTTGCTGGACGAATTTCAGGACACCAATCCGCTGCAATGGGCTGCGCTCAAGGGTTGGCTTGGCGCTTATGGAAGCGATCATGAGCGACCGACGGTATTGATGGTGGGCGACCCCAAGCAGTCGATCTACCGCTTTCGCCGCGCCGATGCGCGCCTGTTCGAAGCCGCCGGCACCTGGCTTGAGGGTGACTGGCAGGCCGAGCGCATCGAACTGAACCATACGCGTCGCAACGCGCAGGCAGTAGTCGATATCGTCAATCGCGTATTCGATGGCCTGGCCGGTTTTGGCCACTTTTCGCCGCAGACCACCGCACAGGGCATTCTGCCGGGACGTGTCGAGGTGCTGCCGCTGATTTCACGGGCGGCGCGCGACGCGGCCAGCTCGTGCGATGGTTTGCGCGACCCGCTGACCCAGGCACGGCCGGGCGACAAGGATCTGCGCCGCCTTGAAGAAGGGCGCCAGTTGGTGCGCCGCATTGGCGAGCTTGTCGGCCACATGCAGGTTGCGGTGGCTGCGGGCGGTGCTGCCACCGTGCGCACGGCGCGTTTTGAGGACGTGCTGGTGTTGGCGCGGCGCAAGCGCGCCTTTGTGGAGATGGAAGAAGCACTGCGTGAAGCGGGTATGCCGTTTTCCACCGCGCGCGGTGG